>JAAYJI010000295.1 GCA_012523015.1 Candidatus Hydrogenedentota bacterium | reverse complement strand
TTACCGCACAAAGTCACAACGGCATCATGGGCAACGACTTTTTCTATGATAATGTACATGTCCTTTTCGAGGGTTATCATCGTATCGCTTTGAGTATTTTTAACGTACTGGAACAGCGCATCGCTGAACAACAAGGCGTCGCCCCGGCTAAGGAGCGCCTAGCTGTCGACACGTGTAAAGAGCGACTGGGGCTGAGTCCTTATCTCGAGCTTATCTATATGAAGGATGTACTGCAACAATTGGAACGATATCAGACATTTGCCCCGCAAATGGACGGCGCCTTTATGGAAGAACGGATCTCCGAATCGGAAGCAAAGCTTGGTGACAAGGCCTTTGAGGAAGCCCTTGCAGCCCTAGACAAGGCGTTATCTTGGTGGGGCGACGATTTCCAAATTAGACGCGTGACCGCTCAACTCTTGATGGCAGCCGGACGTGATGCTGAAGCACAGGCCGTCATGGCCCAGATAATGGAACGCTATAGTGATTGGCCCGCCGCCCAAAACTTTAAAAAACTCATGGATAAATAAACGGAGGGGACGCGCAATAATATTTTTGTCTGAAAGCAACACCCCTTCGAAGGAGGGACGCGCACTTCCTGTGTGATTCTGAATTCGGCAAAGAATCTGGTGTTAAGGCGTCAACACAACTTAATCCGTATGTCATACATACAACGTCACAGCCCTCAAAAGTTCCGGGCAGAAGGTGACATTTTAACGCAAGAGTATTATTGTTCTCTTTCCACTAATTTGGCATAGATCGTTAGTTTGACGGCTTCTCCAATTCTTTCAAGTTTTGGTCTTATTCCGGAAAGAGCCTCACTATCCCGGACAAGGTTTAAGAAACCTTCTCCACGCGCCTCCATAAAACTTGTACCTGTAATCGGGCTAGGAAAATCCCTCATAAAACCTGCGAGCAACTGATTTCGCCGAATTGGTTGGCATCCTGTATATAACGATTCTATAGTCAAGGTATTGTGAAGTCCCCCGGGATTTTGGATTTCAATACGTTCAGGAAAAATACGAATAATAATTTGTGAGCCCGAAAGTTCATAGTCCCGGTGAACAATCGCGTTAACAACGGCTTCTTGTAAAGCGGTATCAACGTAGGTGGGGAGATCCTCACGACCCATGGCTTCTTTTCGCGATAGTGTGGCAATGAGCGGCGATGTCTTAAAATATTGGAGCACCTGCGCAATTTGTTCAGGAAGGGGTCCGTAAATACGTTTTGTATCAGCCGTCTCTCCGTCAGCGATATTTCCTTTATAGGCCGCTATATCAATATAAGCGCCGTCTAAAAATCGTTCCGGATGCTCAGTGAATAGAATCACGCCTAGATTGGATGGCACTATGCGGTTATCTGTTTTGACTGCAAGCTTATAATCAATAAGTAATTTTTCAAAAGTTAGTCCGGCGGCCGTATAAGTGCGTTTGAATCGCTTGAGATAATAATTATGCACCCGATCGGAATCAATGTTTTCCAAATCGGATCCCGGAGCGGGCCGTTCTTCAAAGGGGATAAGAAGATTTCTTGCGGCAAGCAGCCGGCCAAGTTGATCGGGAGGGATCGGATGGCGATGGCTGCCAACTCGTTTTAGAAATCGACCGTCGGTAGTCTGGTGCACATAATAGCGAGATTTTAGGATGTCTACTTTCAGGCACAAATGGAGTACTTGATTTTCGTCGGGTAATTGCATCCAATTTAAAATAGGTTCGATTAAAGGCTTACAATTATTCAATCCCACATTGACCACGAATTGCTCTAAGAGATCTTTTTTTTCAGGCGGGATACCCACAATAGCGCCATCCTTTCTTACACCGAAAACGACCACGCCGCCTTCGGTGTTAGCAATAGAGCAAAAGAGCTCACCAATCTCAGGCGCGGCACGACCGGCATCACCGATCATAATCTTGTTTCCTTTAAATATCGCCTCTTTAAGTTCTAAGAACGTGTCTTCTCCCGCCGCGATTTCGCTGAGCAATATTTCAATATTGTCATACATTAAAGTGAATCCTTTATTTAGAAATGATACTTTGCCTGCCTGCGCCTAAATGCCTCTTCCGAGCCTTCCATGATGTCCAACACAGCCTCGGTCACCACGGCGCGATCCAGTCCGCCACAGCCGAGACAGAGCCCTTTGCCCCCTTCCACTTTAAGGGCATAAACTAGCTCTGCATCGGCATTAACGGGAATATTAGCATTGTGCGTAACGATGATCAACTGTCGCTGTTGTTTGCTCAATCTAAACAGCGGTACCAGATCCTTATACAAGAATTCGCTGTCCAATTCATCTTCAGGTTGATCAATCAAAACAGGTCCCGTCCCCCGTGCGAGGAGCAAGGAGAGGACAGCCGTATTTTTTTGTCCCGTGGAGAGAGTCCTATGTTTAAAGGAGCCGGCTTCACTTCCGTCGTTCCGCAACAAAATCAAATCAGCGGCGTCCGGCACACGTGTCAACATCAATTGATCCCACTGCTCCCTTTTTTCTTTTCGAACCTGCAAAATAGCATCATAATGTTCACGTATAATTTTCGGGAAGACCTGTTCATTTTCCAGATTCATTTCGAAAAATTGAATAGGGTTGCCCGGTATCTCATTATTTTTTAAAAAATCCTGTTCGTGCTCAGTAGGTATAGATCCAGCTTTTTGCTGTTCATGACTTTGCAAAAAGGCATTGAAAAGCATATCTCCAATATTGCCCGCGGAACCGTCTTGAGAATAGCGATCCCATCTCCTTCCTGCTTTAGTGCTGCGCAACGGTGACAGTTCTCCCCACCCTTTCAAAAAACTTTCACGGTCATCGGAAAACCTAAGCGTAGGCCGCACGATAGCGACTCCGCTATTTGTTCTCGGCATCGTTTTGCTCTCGATAATTTCATTAAGAAGTCCTTTGCGTATCTCTGTCTCAGCAAGCCAGCAAGAAGTGAGCTCTTGCATTAACTTTTTGCTGTCGGGACGCTCTTTTTTCACTTGTTCCCGTTCTGCTTCTTTGGATTGGTACGCCGCTAGTTTAATCCGATATTGTTGTTCAGTCTCCCGTACTTTTTCAGCTTCCTCAACAGTGAGCCCTTTTTCTTTGCACGCTCTATAAAAATCTTGTTCGGCTTTTTCAATGGATTGCAGTACAGACACCCAATTCTTGTTCCGCGTCGTTGCCGTGGCAATAGACAAAGCAAAGTTTTCAGCCGTGACTCGAAGGCTCTTTGCAAGCTCTCCGTATGCAGCCGCGATTTGTTCCTCCACATCTTTAAAGTAATTTGAATCAGGAAATGTTTCAACACGACTTCCCAATGGGACGGGTTCAATCGCCAAGGACTCGGCCATTTCCTTCAACCGGTTATCGGTATCTTTAGACCTTTTCACAATATTTTCAAGATACCGTTTTGCTTCCTGTGCCGCACGATGGTTCTTGAGTTCCTGTTGAACCGTTGTTTTAACGTCAAGTTGGCGGCGCAGCTCTTCAAGTTCCTGCTTCAAGCTCGTCAAATCGCCATCCAGCCTCCGGATTTTTTCATCGGTCTGACGAGAGATTTTCAAATCTTCAATAATTTCGCGGGCTCTGTTTCGAGGCGGATCAAGCCGGTCTCTTGCTAAGTTATCGATAAATTCAAGCAGATTTTCTTGACGATCCGCCAATTGAGTAATTTCTTCCTGACTGAAAATAAGCGTGTCAAGGTGTCGGAACACCGTGGAGGCATCGCTTACAGTTCGATTTTCTATTTTGCTGGGAGCTCCTGAATTATCAATGAGAAAAAAATCTTCAAATCCGTTGTGAAAAACATGCAGACGAATGGCAGTTGTATTCGTAAAGATGCCGCGCAGCCGTTTCACTTGTCGTGCGGCCACATGATCTTGTTCTGCAACATCTTTGAAAGGGATCTCACCGCGCAGTCCCAAGCGCATACTTTCGAATAGCATAGATTTCCCGCTTCCCCGACCACCTATCAAACAATTGAGATGAGGCGACAACACCAGACTTTGGTCTTGTAGAAATTTGGTATCATTGACTTCTATTCGCTGAATATAGGTGTGATTCACTTTCGGCGGCTCAGGATCAAGACAAATACGTGAAACAGGGTCAAGAAAGGCTTGGCGCAAAGATTCAATGGAAGGATCTGACATCTTGATCCACGAAAAGCGGAAACCCAGATTGTTTGAGGCTGACTCATCCTCTAGAGATTTGCAATCTGAACTCATTAGGGCCGCGGGCCGGCAGTCCGGCTTTTCGCGTCTCCATTTATCGTCAGAACCATCTAAAATTTGTTTCTCTTTAGAACCAGGTGGCCATTTATTTACTTCAACGGCATATAAATCCCAATTATTTCTAAAGTCATCGATATTTGCCGGATCATTACAGATACCCTTATTACTAAAGGCGTGGGCTGCAATGACAATGCCTTTATGTTCGTTTTGTACCTTGTCTAATACCTCCCGCAAAGACCAGCATTGACCATGATCCTGTGCTTTCTGATAAACACCATCGGTATACCGTTTATCCACGGAAAGCCCCATATTTGTGAGTATGTCGCTGAGCAACTGAAGTTCGCTGCCCTTCTTTACCGGGTTGAAAAGACAAAGCAGGTGATAACGAATATCAAGTTCAAATCCCGGAAAAATAATTAAGGGCGGTCGGTTTTTATCCGCCGCGACAGTTTTATTTTGTTCAATTAAATGGGTTAAAAACCAACGCCGAGAATCGCTTTCCTTGCTAAAATTATGGTCAACAACGGCAATACAGTCTAGCGATAAGGCATAGCATCTTCTTAGAAAAACACGTGCCTTTTCTTGGAGATCTTTCTCATTGTGAGAAGAGAGGCGCAGGCTTGGGTCTTCCCAGTGCTTGCCGTCTTCCGGGGTGTGGACATGGAGGTCGCACTTGAGCCAACGCATACCTTGATATTCGGGTGATATAATCATGACCGCTCCTTTTCAATTATTGTCGAAAACATGGAACAGATGAGTTAAAATATTAGATCTTTGCTTCTTCCTGAAGTCCGGGAATTTTCAAAGGTTTAACTTGCTTTTCTATCTCTACTAAAAGTTTCTTCATGTGGGGCTCACGGCACCGAGCAGTAAGGCCGCTGCATATGCGACGTGCCCGATGTGACGGCAACATAGAAGTGTGCTGAAGCAAAAGCCTCATTGATACGTGAAAAATGCGTTCTAAGCCTTTTGAAGATTTCTTGACAATTCGTGGAGCCGGAAAAATTGATCTCAAGAATATGTGCAGCATTCTTCTGATGAAGTTTCATAATCGCATCTGTGGTTTCTTTCGCACCGCGGTGTGTACTTGGCGCGTTAAAAATAAATATATGATCGAAAATGCGCGTGGAGAGTAAGGATAGGATGGGACCGGCCTGTTCTTCCTGATCAACCAAGCCCTTAAAACAAGGGTCATGAAAACCTGTAAATATCAGCAGAACAATCATCATTTCATCCCTGTCATGCTATTCTCAGAACTGAACGTTACTGCTCCCTCAGGATTATATCCGCACAATTGCTTCACGTTCATCTGAAACGCGCCATCGCATATACGCGCTCTAGCCCTGAGCCGCACACCACATCCGGCTTAGATATGTGAGCCCCAATCCATCATTAGGATACTTACAGTTACAGTATCACAACAGGAGAATTGATGTCTATTAGTACCCTTTAATCGGCAGATAAATAGGGATATACGTGAATGTGCACCGTCGCTCGCCATTCTGAACGAATCAAAGAATTTTGCGTTGGGGACGCTATCCCCCCGGTTCCCAATTCCAAAGTAGCTGATTACTGAAATCTCAGGGTAAATTACGCGGCATCGCGGGCAGGCACTTGTTTTACCTGGATACGAATACCCCGTTCTAACAAGCTTTCAGAACATCTGGCTGAAAGACACTGTGGCAGGAAAAAAGACAAATTTTCCAATAATTGTTCTGCGATAATTTTATTGTGCCGTGAAGAATCGACATCCATAACCAGTTTAATATCAGCTTCGTGTTGAGGGTTACCCCGTGCAAGTACCTGTAAGCCGTGAGTCATGAGGTCTTGTTTAAGATCTTTTATCAGCGCTAAGGGACGTGTTCGGGTATTTCCTACATAATCTGCGAGGATGTGTATGTCATGCAACAATGTGGCAATGGCGGCGGCGGTTTCTCTGTCGACGCCAAGGCAGCGTTCTACTTCCTTTAAACACTTGGACTTACGCTGATTCCATTCTTCGTCAACCAAACGAAGACATGTTTTATACCCACTATTGGACATCTTGCACTTCTTCAATTGTTCCTTTAGAGGTTTATGGTTTTTTGGAGCATCGTTGAAAGCCCAATGAAAAAAAATCGCATGACCGTAATTCCCCCATGTAAATTCTTGACTGCCCTCTTCCGATTTCGATACTTTCTTTAACTTATTCAACAAGATATGAGCGTTAATATCAATGGCATTGCTAAAGGTATCATATAGCTGATTGAGCGACATTTCAGCACCGGTATTCCCCTCTTCACTGGTAAAGCCTAAGGTTTTTTCCCACTCCTTTTTATGGGCGCGTCCGGCCATACCCTGCAAAAGACAAAGGCTAACGATGCAAAAACCTGTCAAAAACAAAATACGCAAATTCTGTTTCTTCATCTTCTGAAAATCCCTATACGTTATATCTCAAAATGGGTTCCACCACGGTTTTTGGGCTTTCTTAGGAAGTTTAGGCGCGTCTTCAGCGCCAAGTTTTTGGGCAATTGACAATAATTCTCGTGCTTTTTCCTTATCTTTTGCTACGCCTATACCATTTAAATAGCAACGACTCAGGTCGCGTAGTGCTTCAGCATTGCCTTGATCCGCCGCTTTTTCGTACCATTTGAAAGCCTCAACATCATCTTTGTCTACACCAAGAGCGTTCTCATAACACTGACCTAAGAACCACTGCCCACGGGCATTATCCTGTTCCGCAGCTTTGCGAAACCAATCGACTGCTTGTTCTTGGACCGCCTTGATATCCCGATAAAAAAGGTAATGTGCCGACTCCCTGACGCCTAAAAGAGAGGGGCTGAAAAGGGGGACATCCGAAATGAGATATTGTATCTTTTCTTTCTTGCCGCAATGACGAAACAAGTACTCGCCCAAACCGACCTGCCCCTCGGCATTATCCTGCTCCGCCGCTTTACGTAACCAAACGATAGCTTGTTCTTCATCTTTCTCGACGCCAAGACCTTCAAGATAACACTTCCCTAAGGCGACCTGAGCATCAACATTATCCTGCTCCGCCGCTTTGCGAAGCCAATCGACGGCTTGTTCTTCGTCTACTTCGACACAATAACCATGCAGATAACAATTTCCTAAGGCAGCCTGAGCGTCTGCATTATCCTGTTTCGACGCTTTGCGAAGCCAATCGACAGCTTGTTCTTCATCTTCCTTGACACCAAGACCTTCTAAATAGCAGAATCCTAAAGCGGCCTGAGCATCTGCGTTACCCTGCTCAGCCGCTTTGCGTAGCCAATCGACAGCTTGTTCTTCATCTTTCTCGATGCCAAGGCCCTCCTGATAACACTTCCCTAAGGCAGCCTGAGCATCTGCGTTATCCTGCTCAGCCGACTTACGAAACCAATGATAGACCTGGTCCTTATTTTTCTCAACCCCTACACCGTCTCTGTACAATTTCCCTAACCGAAACTGTGCCTCAGCCTCTCCATGTTCTGCCATTTTTTTAATTTCTTCGACTACTTTTTGTTGCTCTTTGCGATCAGATTTTTCTTCAAATTCATAGGTCAAATAATGTTGATTTTCAATACCTTCCAAAATAGGCGCGTCTTTTTTCAGATTAGAAAGTGCCAGTTGACTTTCACTTACCGCCAAATCAAAATCAATATTATGTTGAAAGAGTATACGTGCGTCTTCATTTTTTCCGAGAGCAGCTTTTGCGGTTGCAAGTCCGAAACGTAAAATACCATCGTCTTCGGCTCTTAAATTGTTTTCGGCAAGAGCAATGTATTTTTCCGCCTTTTGAGGTTCATTATTAAAGTCAATGAATGACAACATGGCAACAGCAGCAGCAGCCATTAGCGGATCGGGACGCAAGATATCTCTCCACAGCTCTTCAAAAGTTTCAAAACATTCTTTGGCGAGATCCTTGTCCCCTGTTTTGAGCGCACGGTTGGCATAATGGTAATAGAAAGGCGGATAGCCCTTAAACTTGTCTTTAACACGGGAGAACATTCTCAGTGCTTTTTCATCGTCCCTATACTTTTTCAAGGTTGATCTTCGCCATTTTAAGCTCGATATTTTGTACTATGCCTTTTTTGAAGATTCGCGTTTCAAACACCTAATAATAAGCGAGGAATCCGGCTTAAAGACACCGACACCCTTTCCGGTTAAAAGCTTGACACCGCGGTCCACGTGATGTATTCTAAGCCGGTTCAAATCACGTTATAAAAAAAGTAATCATCATTGGTTTAATAAGCCTCGTTTTATGTCTCCTCTTCTTGCTAGGTACGGAAGGCGTACTTCGCTTAGCCGGATATGGGGAATCGCACCGCTTATTTCTCGAATATCCGCAGGCATCCCAACCGTCGTATAGGATCAATACCGCCTTTTATTATCAATACTTCCCGGCTCCCGTAAAGGCCTCCCTTGAACATACCGTAGAATGGGGTTGGTCGATTCCCAAAAGAAAAGATGACGACACTTATAGAATTTTCGTTTTCGGTGGTTCTGTGGCGGCAGGCGATTCCATGGATAGTGCCTTCAATTTCTCCCGTGTCCTTGAATGCATGCTCAGAGATTCGTTTCCCAAGCTTCATTTTGAAGTTTATAATCTTGCATGTCCCGCGTTGAATTCTCACGTCATGCGCGCTGCCGCTAAAGAACTGGCAGCGCTAAAGCCAGATTTTTTCGTCGTATACATGGGACATA
>JAAYJI010000294.1 GCA_012523015.1 Candidatus Hydrogenedentota bacterium | reverse complement strand
TCGATGATCTCTTCGATTGTAAGAGACACGGTTGGGCAAATCTGCAGAGCATCCACATTAATCTGCCTTTTGCCAACGATTCTGAGTTCCGAAAACTTCATAGTGCGATACGCGTGGTATTACCGTTACTTCCGGCGCTTGCAGCAAGCTCTCCCATTATGGATGCCAACTTGACAGGATATCCCGATAATCGCCTTGAAGTGTATCGAAAGAACTGCGCACGGATTCCACAAATTTCCGGGAAAATTATCCCGGAGATCGTAGACGGGCGGGAAGCCTATGAATCTCTTATCTTGCGCCCCATTTATGATGCCCTGACACCTTTGGACCCACAAAAAATATTGCAGCACGAATGGATCAATGCCCGCGGTGCCATTGCTCGTTTTGACCGCGGCTCCATAGAAATACGTTTGTCGGATATTCAGGAATGCCCACGTGCCGACGTCGCTATTGCCGCCTTGATCACGGCAGTTGTTAAAGCCCTTGTCGATGAGGAGCTTTCCGATAGGGAAGAACAAGAGAGATTACGGACAGATATTTTGACAGAGACACTAAATGACGCGATTCGATATGGCAGTGCTTCTCTGCTGAAGGATCCCCATTTTTTGAGGTGTCTGGGCTTGCCAGAAAAGGCTATACCCCAAGGCGAGCTTTGGCAAGGGCTGGCGAAGAAAACGCTGCCTTCCGATTCTCCCTTCTTTAGTGATCTCAATACTATTTTTGAAGAGGGTTGTCTTGCTCTGCGTATGGAAAGATCAATTGTACAGGGACAAACCCCTTCTCTTCACTCCCTTTATAACGTACTTTGCCGGTGTCTACACAACAACTGTATGTTTTCGTGCAAGTAAACACGGCCACCCGATGCAAACAGCACTAGTCCGTATTCTTCGCCTTTCGGACACAGCGTGCATGGGAAGCCCCCCTCAGCCCAAGGTATTTCTTAACATTTCACAATTATCCCTCATCCAACGGGCTGTATCTTCAGCGATGATTTCCAGGCTCCTTGAAGGAGACCAGCCACAGTTTGCCTGCACACTTTTATTGTTGGATACATAATAGGGAATATCAGCGGGGCGAGTTGTTTCATTGGATGATACAGAAAGAGTTTCGCCGGTAACTTTAGTGCATAAACGCGTAAGCTCTTGTAAGGAAATGCTGTTATCTACTCCTCCGCCTACGTTAAAGAGACTACCAGACCATTCCGCAATATTTGCTGCCTGCAGCAAAATCAAATCTCGAAGATCAGCTACATGAAGCATATCGCGAAGCTGTTTCCCTTTGCCGCCAAAGCCAATATAAGAAAGGGATTTTTTGAAAATATGACGTGAAAGCCAATAGGACATAAGCCCTTGATCGACACGGCCCATTTGCCAAGGACCCGCAATAATCCCGCATCGGTTAATTATGCAATGTAATCCATACATGGCGGCATATTCGGTAATAAATACTTCTGCGGCATATTTTGTCGCCCCGTAGAGGGATCGTGCGCCATTGATGGGAAAGAGTTCATCAATACCAGCCGTGGTGATACCGGGCTGATCCTGTTTCTGCTGCACTTCAAATCGGGTGTCCCTTTCTTCCAAGGCAATGTCGCACAACGCCTGAATGGGATAGACCCTACTGGTCGATAGGAAGAGCATAGCGGCTCCTGTGTTGCGCGCCAGTTCTAAACAATGAATTACACCGTTTAAATTGCTGTCAATCACGTAAGCCGGGGCTTCGCCATAGCCGGCTAACACGGAGGGTTCCGCGCTGCATTCAACAATAAGCGCCAAGTTTTTCAATATGGGAAAATCGGCGGGAACACGGACATCACCGTGAAGAAATTCAATACCGCCTTGGATAAGCCGAAGCAGATTGAGTTCGCTTCCTTTGCGCTTGAGATTATCGAAAGCAATCACCCGGGCAGATGGATAGTGTTCTTTAAATACCAAGGCCAAATGGGCGCCCACAAACCCTGCGCCGCCTGTGATTAAAATCGTTTGCCTGTCAAACATAGCTGTGGTATCCCTTCATAAAAACAGGCGAGAAAAAGCCTGTCAAGACTTTTCTCGCCCATATCATGATCGTTAGAAAATTATGCAGCAGATTAATTATCTGCTTCCGCCAAAATTTCAAAAGAAATAACGGCTTCTTTAAGGATTGGGGAACCTTCAAAGTCATCATAGCCCACATCCCAGAGTTTTCTATCAATGGTGAATTCCGCCTTCACAAAGACGTCTTCTCCACGGCGTTCAATGGTTGCAGGAAATTGTATACCGTGCTTGACATCTTTCATGGTGAGGTTACCGGTAACGGTATAGCTGCCGTCTTCAGCCGGTTCAATACTTGTGCTTACAAAACGAATTTCCGGATGCTCACCGACATTAAAGAAAGCGGCCGTTTTAAGTACGCCTGTCAGGATTGTATTTTCCGAGAAAATGGATTTCGTGTCAATGATAACTTCTACGAAACTACTGTCAGGATCTTCATTTTCAGCTACGAGTTTTCCGTTAAAGTTGGCAAAACCACCTTGCATCGAGATGCGCTGTCCCAAAACAACTTTGTAGCCCAGCCACATGAGTTCGGAATCATCATTGGCAGAAATAATAAATTCTTCTATCTTTTCTGTCGTTTCCGGTTCGTTGTCAGCAATAACTTCTTCGGCAGGCGCTTCTTCCACGGGCGCCGCTTCGGGTTCTGCGTCAGCGGCGGGTACTTCTTCCACCGGCGCGGCTTCAGGTTCTGCGTCAGCGGGAGTCTCTTCTACAACAGCTGCTGCCGCTTCTTCTTCCACTACGGCAGCTACGGCTTCTTCTTCTACCGCAACCGCTGCTGGCTCTTCTTTCGTGGCTTTTTTAGTCGGCATCTGCCGTTCTTCTTGTACGGGGATAACCGTAGCGACCGGTGCTGTGTCAATACGTTGGTCTGATGCGCCAACATGATAGCCCAGATACCCACCTGCCGCTAAGCCCAGCGCGCCGCCGAGTACAAAGATCACCAAAAACTTTAGCCATTTCATAATGTACAATACTCCATTGATTTAGTGTTTACACCACATACTTGTGGTATTTGTTTAATCCTTCTTCGTACACGCAGATTGATTAGGCATCGTCTTCTTTATCGGATACCCAAGGGGTATAATCATAGAAGCTGGGCACCTCAAAATCGAACTTAATCCAATCAGGATCGATCTCGACGACCTTTTGTTCTTTTTTCGATTCGACCGCTGCGATCGATGTGATAGCGGTGGTATATCCCACCATCTGATTGCTCAACGGTATTCCGCCATTTTTGATGCAATCTGCAAAAGCACGGAATTGATACACATCCGGCGTTTCCAGAGGAACATCGCCCAACAGTTCTACACCATGGAGCAGCTCTTCCGTGCTCACTTGGCGTGTACCGCCGCTTGCGGTACTTTTTGCCTGATCTTCGGCTGAAATTTCTTCATCAGCTTGGGTGATATAGTCTTCGCCGTAGAGGAAGCAATCCATTTCCGTCAATTCAATGGAGCCTTTATCGCCTTGGATCAATTCAGATGCGCCGCGCTTGGCATTGGCGAGAATACTGGAATAGACGAAACGAACTTTGTAGCCGCGGTTAATCTGATTCAGTTTCTGGAACATACTGCGCTGGTCGATGGGGATGAAACCGGGATCGCCGGGATTTTGTTCATACTCATAGGTCAACAAAATATTGTCGTCCGTGGTACGTCCATCACGCCAATAATCTAAGCCGGCAAAGGTGTGTACACGTTTGGGAATGGCGCGCATGAACCAGTTCGCGACGTCGGTTTGGTGGGTTGCCAATTCAGTGAACAATCCCTCAGACGTATCTTCATAAATACGCCAATTCAGATGTTTTTCCAAATCGGTGATATATTTTTTCTCTTCATCATTGAGCACATAGCCGCTGGGCAGCACGCGGCGCCAGAAATGATTACGGTGCCACTGCGCGGTAAGATGGTTCACTCGGCCAATTCTGCCTTCGTCATAGACGAGGCCTATAGCCATGTTATATTTCGGATTGTAGTGGCGTTGATGACCAACCTGTACCCACGTATTCATATCATGACACTTCTGAATAAGCGCGCGACCGTCTTCAATGGAACGGACTAAGGTTTTTTCACAAAAGACATGCAGTCCACGATCAAGGCAATCGACCGTAATGGGGAAATGGGTGTTTAAGGGGGTGGAGATAATGACTGCGTCCAACTCTTCTTTGTCAAGCATTTCCCGATAATCATAATAGGCCGCGGGTTTATAGGCGGCGCTGGCACGTTGTTTTTCGTCGTCGCTAAGTTTCTTGCCTTCTGTTAAAGCAACGCCTGCGTTGGCAAGCTGGGCATACTTCACCGCTTCACGTTGATGGGGCAGAAACACATCGCAAACGCCCGTGATTAAAATATCATCTGTGCCGGTCAATCCATCGCGGATATGGAAAGACCCTTGTCCACCGGTACCTATGCAGCCCACCCGTACTTTATCATTCTGCGCGTAGCTAAAGGGGGAATAGCCGGCAGCAATCATAAAGCCTGTGGCGGCACCTGCGGTTTTCATGAAATTACGTCTGCTTAAATTGTTACTCATCATTACTCCTTCGATCTTTCGTTATTAAAATTAACAAAAATGGCTTCATTATCCGGGCACCCGTCTTCCAGCAGGATGGCGCGTACCTCAGGGTGTTTTTCGCAATAAGACCGAACTTCTGCCACGCCCATAACAAAAAAAGCTGTACTCAGAGCATCGCTTTCTACACCTGTTGGACAAATAGCAGTGGCGCTGGTTAGTCCGCCAACCGGCATTCCGTTACGAGGGTCGATGATGTGGCCGCAACGCTTTCCTCCGACATCAAAAAAACGTTCTGCATTGGATGAGGTAGACAGAGACTCATTGCAAATTACAACATTGGCAATTGAATTGTCAAGGCCGTTATTATACGGTGAATTAATGGACACAGTCCAACCGGCTTCATCTTTGGGTTGACCCATGGCTAATAGAGTACTGGTTCCGGCATTGAGAAGAGCCGTGTGTACGCCATGCTCTTCCAACACGACGGCCATTCGGTCAAGAGCCAAACCCTTTGCAATGCCGCCAAAATCCAAACTCATACCCGGCTTTTCGAAGAAAACCGTATTGGCCACGTTGTCAACTAAAACATGGTTAAGACCAACATGATCTAAAATTGGTTTCACTTTTTCCGGTTCCGGAAAAATTCCAAGCTTTTCTTGTTCACGCCAAAAGACAAGTAATGGATTTACGGTCACATCAAAAGCGCCGGAAGAATTATTATAGATACGTCGTGAAACTTCCAGGAGCTCAATGAGATCAACAGAAACTTTAAGCGGTTTTTTTGCGGCACTCTTATTTACCAAAGAAGTATAGCTGCCGGGTTTCCAGTTGCTGATCCGATTTTCCAAAGCGTCCACGGCCTGAAACGCAGCCTGGGCGGCATCACGAAGGGACTCGGGATCCGTATCGGTATCTTCTCCATACACGATGGCTTTGAAGGTCGTTGCCATAGCAATGTGCGTGAAGGATTGAATCGGAACAGAGCCTCTTTCTGCTTCACTGAAACAAGGGTTCATAACTGTCAATACAAGAAATATGAACACTATTTTTTTGGTGTCAGACATATTTTTAACGTGGTTTTGTTGAGATAATTGGGAGGACGAGTATACGGTGACGGCACATCATGCCGCGCGTACCTGTTCCTATCATAACGTATTTATGCGTTGAGATGCACTTTATCTCGACGGGTCTTTTTTTGCTCAGTTCATCATATTAGAAATAACAAAAAAAATGCGCCATCTATTTTGTTTCAATTCCCGGTGTTTCGTATGATTTGTTTGTAGCATTGTGGAGTAAAGAAAATGGTTCGAGTTCTTATAAAAAGCGTTGAAACTGCCGACGAGCGAAAAAAGACCCATGATTTAATTACGCGGGTTCATTATGGAGGAACGGAGCAGGGGCGGAAAATTGTCGATACTTTTATTGGCAATTATCCGGATTATTACGAGAAAGAACATACGCGCATTTTGCTTGTGAACGGTCAAGTAGCCGCCTGTTGTTGTCTCTTTACGCATACCATTCGCATCGGAGAATCGCGCCTCAAAATGGGCGGTATAGGATATGTGACAACAGCCGCAGCTCAGCGTAAAAAGGGCTACGCATCACTGCTCATGGAAGATATGAAACAGTATATGGAAAGCCACGGCTACCACCTTTCCATGCTTTTTGGTATCAAAGACTTTTATAGCCGCTGGGGTTTTACCGCTGTATTGCCGGATTATGCAAGCATTATAGAATTAAAAGAAGCAAAGATCAGCTGCCCTATTGCGTATAAAGAACGTCCTATTAAACCCGGCGATATTCCCACGCTTCTGCGACTCCACAACAAGAATGACACAGAAAGTACCTGTTCCGTACTCCGTTCCTTTGGACATGTTACCGCGCGCTACGATCAATGGCAATCCGCCCGTGTACTCACGGATGTCCATGGTAAAGTTGTTGGTTATTCCTTGGCTCGTTATGCCGGCGATGAGATGCACGTAGACGAATTAGAGGCGATTTCCACCGACTGTTTTCCCCTTTTACTGCATCATTGTGCTCTTAGCGCGGAAAAAGAGTGTGCTTCAAAATTACGATTTCATCTCCCGCCAAGCCATCCTTTTATTCGGTATATCCTCCGCTACCGCAGTGTACACGAGACCTATATTTATAGGAACAACCAAGGGATGATGGCTTTGGTTAACTTGGAAGAAACGCTGGAAAGTATGCAGGCAGAATGGGAAGCGGCACTTTCATTTTCGGCAATGGCTGATGAGGTCTTTTGTTTGACCCTCATCATAGACCAAGTTCCCTATCGCATTCGCACACACCACGGCATTGTCGACATTGCACGTCAGTCCGGCGAAAACAAACTCAGTATTTCTTCCGAAGAGTTCTTGCAACTCATGACTGGTTATCATTATGTTCAGGAAATATTGTCCGGTAAACAGGCAATCTTAACGCAAAAAGCACAGCACTTCTTAAAAATTCTTTTTCCGAAACGAACGCCTTATGTCTGGAAAATGGATCGCTTTTAAACAGCTGTTAAACTTGTCAACACACTTCCATATCAAGCTGCTGTTCCTTTCGGAGAAAACTACCGATGGTTTGGAAGATCACGCTAGTTGTAAATCAATCAACTTTTAAAAAGTTAAATATTGGCCATGCACCCAACCAACTTGCTCCTCAAAGAGAATTTCTACCCAGGGTTTATTTTCTTTGGGTCTATTTATAACAAGGACTTTAGAGCCACGTGGGAGTTTCTCTATAATTCCGGCGTTTAATGAAGGAGATTCGCGAAGATTAAGAGCATCTTGGGCAGTGTTAACAATTCCTATATTGGCCGGGTTTTCTCGATAAGATTTTGCTTTTTCATTGGCGGAATTATAACGATTGTTTTCCCACCAATAGGTGTCAATACAAAGACAAGTAGCGTACTGACCGAATACAAAGAAAGGATATTTTGCATTGCCAACATGTATCTCGGATCCATCCCCTAATACGTAGGTGCTCCTATCAACAGGGGTACTGATTCCTCTGGGCTCTTGCAAAACTAAACCAATTCCTTCATTATCCGCATCAAGTATAATGTTTTCTCGTACAACAGTGTGTGTAAACGTATTTCCAAAGTTACTTAAAATAATTATCATTAATTGGAGATTACTTTTTTTCGTTGCAAAGAATGCGAAGTCTATATGCCCGTTACCGTCAAAATCCGCACTGATGAGCCAAGGCGAATTATAAGTGTAAGTCTTTTCGATCCCAAAAAAATCGAACGGTCCCACATACACGTAATCGGGAAAATGTTCTGATAAATATTTGGCGACGATTTCCTCTGCGGAACCGGTAAAAGTTGCTTGTTTTTCTTGAGGAATTGGCGTCTTAAACCGCGAGGTATCAGGTTTAAATGTATCAAGATTCCGCTCTTGTCCCACGACAGGAAAAGAAAGGCAAAAAACAAGTGCAAGGGTGGCCAATAGGATTCCCATTTTTTTAGCATAGGAAGTTTGTCTCACAGTGGCTGTCTGCAGATTTTCCTTCATAAATCGCTTCTTAAAGATCTTTGAATTTTCCATTGCTTCCTTCTGTCTTAGCTCAGCGGCAATAGGACTTTCCACGATTTTTGTTAGGTAGTCCGCTTAAGGCGGTCTCACCGTTTTTTTGCGTTTTTTTAGGCATCGTCGGCTTTCGATCCGATGTGTATGGGGGGATGAGGAGTAATAGGGCTCCTCATCCCAGACACATCGTCTCGATGAGCCGTTCCGGGGTATTCCGTGACAGGTTGCTCGCCAGCAGAGCCTGTCTTCGCTTCGCCCGGCATTATCAGCGTAGCATACGGTTGTCGGAACAGACAAATTCATCATGCCGCTGGGCGGATTCAAGGTTGAAATGCAACCGGTGCAAAAAAAGAGGACATCACAGAGATCTTCGGTACAATAGTTCTGTTGAAACACCCGAAGGAGTCCATAATGT
>JAAYJI010000293.1 GCA_012523015.1 Candidatus Hydrogenedentota bacterium | reverse complement strand
CGCCCGTACTGGTCAATTCTGATTCGATGCGCGGCCCCGGTCAATTGCCGAAGTTTTCAAGCGATTCGTTTAAAGTCCAAGAGACCGATTTATGGCTCATCCCTACGGCTGAAGTCCCGGTCACCAACATTCATCGCGATGAGATTCTTGATATGGATTCATTGCCGCGCTGCTACACAGCGTACACCCCATGTTTTCGTAGTGAAGCGGGCTCTTATGGAAAAGATACACGGGGCATGATACGGGTTCATCAATTTAATAAAGTGGAAATGGTTAAATTCACGATGCCGGAAAGGTCGTGGGATGAACTTGAAAAACTCACGGCCAACGCTGAGGAAATCCTGCAGCGCCTCGGTCTTGCCTATCGTGTTGTTAATTTGTGTTCCGGTGATTTGGGCTTTTCCGCCGCCAAAACCTATGACCTTGAAGTCTGGCTGCCCGCTCAAAATACCTATAGAGAAATCAGTTCCTGCTCCAACCTTACTGATTTTCAAGCGCGCCGTGCGAACATACGCTTTCGCCGAGATAAAAAGCTTGAATTTGTACATACCTTAAACGGGTCGGGAATTGCCGTTGGCCGGACGGTCGTGGCTATTCTTGAGAATTACCAGCAAGAAGATGGGTCGGTTATCATACCCGAGGCATTACGCCCCTATATGAACGGCTTGGAGCGAATCGCTCCCACAAACATTTAGCAGGTGAAAAGATTATGACACAGTTAGACGTAACCCTATTACAGGAAGCGGCAGCCGCTCTGCGCGGAACGTTAAACGGTATCGCTGTGACGGGCGCAGGCATTTCCGTTGACAGCGGTATTCCCGATTTTAGAAGTGCAGACGGTTTATGGGCAAAATATGATCCAACGGAATATGCGACCATGGATGCCTTTTTGCAAAATCCGGATAAAGTTTGGGAAATGTGGTATGCCTTGGCGGACACCTTAAAAGGTGTATCGCCCAACCCCGCCCATCTTGCCCTTGCCCATTTGGAAGAACTCGGGCATATCAAAGCCGTTATTACCCAAAACATTGATGCTTTACATCATCATGCGGGCAGCAAAACGGTAATTGAGTATCATGGAAATGCGGATACAATTGTTTGCCCCGCCTGTAATAGGCGCCGCCCGATGGACTTGAGCCAACGGGTTCTCGGCGCGCCGCGATGCGAATGCGGCGGATACATGAAGCCTGATGTAATCCTCTTTGGCGAAATTATTTCGGAATATGCACTGACCACGGCGGAGCGACTGGCAAGGGGATGCGATGTCATGCTCGTGATCGGGACATCCGCCACCGTCTTCCCCGCGGCAAGTCTCCCCTATCTCGCAAAAGAAGGCGGCGCAACCGTGATAGAGTGCAATATTGAACCCACCGCATTTTCCAACACAGTGAGTGACATATTCCTGCAAGGCAGGGCGGCCGTTGTATTGCCTGAACTCCTCAAGTGGGTTGAGGCGTAGAAGCCTGAGAAAAGAGCCTCGTTTTATGGCGCGGAGAGGCGCTTTTTGTCGCGATAAAACCACATGGTGACGGCTCCCGCAAGGATGATCGCTGTTTCCACCGCCCAAAACGCCAGCAATACGCCCCAAATGCCGCTCGTGAAGCCATAGCTGTGCAGGCCCACACCAAGCGCATTAACGCCCCACCATGCGAAGACGACGATCATCCCCAAAACGATGGCACTCAACGCGATCCCGTCGTGGCGCAAGTACCCCCCACGCCGTGCATGAAGAATCGCCAACGCCCACAACACGATCAACAGCGCCCCATTTTCTTTGGGATCCCAGCCCCAAAAACGGCCCCAACTTTGGGCGGCCCATATACCGCCCAACACGGTTCCTATGAGTGTGAAGACGAGACAAAAAGAAAATACGCCGTAGGTGATACGTCCTAAATCATTGAAGAAACTTGGGCGGTGTTGTTTCAAGCGCAGAATCCGCAGGAAAACAGAGACATGACCAAGGGCAGCCGTAAATAAACCGGCGCCATAACCAATGATAATGGTAGTTACATGGATTGCGAGCCAAAAATTGGTGTCGAGCACGGCAATGACCGCCGGCATGGTGTCGGTCCCTTCCCGGGCTTCATAGCGCCATGCGAAAAACAAACCCAACAACCCAAACAGCGCGCCCAGTGACATGGAAATTCGATTGCGTGAGACGAGCTCCAACGCAAAGCCTAATAGGGCGGCAATAAGCGTGGAAAAGAGAATGGTCTCGTAAAGGGTTGTGACCGGCGGCCGTTCTCGAATGATACAGCGTAAGGTTATACTGATAGCAAGCAAGGCTATGGGCGGCAAGAGCGAAAAATTCATTAAAAGAGACCAGCCGTCACTCTTTTTCCGCAGCCACGTGATGGCTATCAGCAGGAAGGAGGTGAGAAACAACCATTGACTAAAGAAAAGATAGTTCGCCCGGTAGTAATGTATCTCCAAATTAATGTGTTTGTATTCATTTCTGGCGGTGGCACGGGAAATTAAAACCCGATGAAGATTTCGAAGGGTGTCATAAAAGGCTGAGGGACTGGTCAGACTATCGGTCATGGCTTCAAAAATACGCAGGCCTTCAATGTACCCATCCATGGAAGCGGTCGACTCAAAGGACTGCTCCATAATATCGGCAGGCGACAGCCAGACGTTTTCTTCCCGTTCATCAGGCGCTAAGAAGGCAAAAAGTCCCGCATTCAAAACGGCATGATCCAAAAGGGAAAACAACTGATTGATGCCCTGTGATAGGGGTTGCCGTTCTTCATCGCTCAGTTGATGAGACTGTTCGATCAGCGTTTCCATGTGTTTGGGGATTTTTTCTAAAATATCGCTTGTCCGCACGGTCTCTCTATCGTTAAAAACGGAGGTGAGGATCGCGTTGTTTTCCGTTTCATAACGGATTTTCGCAAAATCGAGAAAGTGGGTCAGTGACTCATAAGCAAGCACGTTGCCCGCCAAGGTGATAATCTGCGTATCAACAAAGGTCTGTGTTTCGGGCGGCAATTCCGCGGCTTTTTGTGCCAACGACATAAGACGGTCCAAGCCGGGTTGTAATTCATGGTACGAGTAGCGATCTCTTTTCTTGCCGTGCGCCTCGATGCCTGCAGCAGTGACGGCCTCGTAAGAATCAACACTGAAACAGCGATAGGTATCTGTCACCTCCGGGTAGAAGAGACAATCCAAAAACCATTCCAAAGAAGATCGGGATTGGCTTTTCCCATCATTCTCTACGCGCAGACTGCGTTTTCCATTTAATCGTAATAGATAAAAGCGGGCCACCGTATCCAAAGGCTTGATACGCCCGGATTCCTGTACCGGGATGGAGGCAAACAAATCAAGGACGTCATCCGACCAGACCGGTATTTCTGCTGCGGCCATTGACGCAACCAAGACGCAACAGATTCCTATCAGAAATATTTTTTTCATTCTTGTGCTCTACTAACCCTATTCGCAAAAATGATGTCAAACACTACGAAGCAATACAGACCCCTTACGCTGAACTTTTCTTTTGGCTTCTTTTTAAATAACGCAGCAACACTTGACCATAATGAAAAAGCAGACCAAAAGAAATCAAGCAGGAAGCATAGAGAGGCCAGTGTTCTGTAATACCATTTCGGGTTACAGCGAGCACGGAATAGAGGGCATCCCCTTCTTTCGCATTCGTCGGTCCCCAAGATGCTTGATAAAAAGTATAGCCCCTATATCGGAGCGGTTCGTTCATGCGGATAAGAACTTCTCGGGACAGTTCCCCATCCAAAAGGAGCATTTTACTGGCGAACATACTGGGCAGGTCAGTGCCCGGATGCTTTTCATGAATAAATTCGTTAAGGCGCAATCTAAAGGGGAGGTCATATTCCTTTTTGGTCAAGGAAAAAGAATATTGTCTATCATCCACCTGAACAAGGAGGGGC
Organism: Candidatus Hydrogenedentota bacterium; assembly: GCA_012523015.1. NCBI lineage: Bacteria > Pseudomonadati > Candidatus Hydrogenedentota > Candidatus Hydrogenedentota bacterium. The sequence continues at coordinate 12,941 of JAAYJI010000293.1, read as the reverse complement.
GCTTTTTGTGCTCCCCACAACAAACCCTCTTCTTCTCTATCCCCTAAAATACGTATCTTCATGCCGGGAATATTCATTTCAGCAGACGGAGCAGCCTCGACTTCTTCCAATATCACATTGTCCACGGACAGCGTTCCCGATCCTGAAGCGGCAACACTATTTTGCATATAACGACTGATTTCCAATTGGAAAGGAAGGGAAGCTTCTTCAAAGAAAGCAACCTTGTTTGCGGTACATTTTTGGAATTGTTCTTGAGGAATGACAAAACAACGGATTCCCGACTCAGGCTTAACTTCAAAGACTTGAAGTTCCCAATCAAAATAATTTAAAAACTTGTTGCTTTCGGCGCCTTCATAAAGGGGCATGTTGCCGGATACGGAATAGTGATGATTAACGAAACCCGCAACAATTAAGACGATAATACCTGCATGAGCTATGAGGAGCCCCGGCCGGGTAAGTCGTTTGGGCGCTCGTATAATGGCACCGATCAGCATACTGATAAACACCAAAGCCAAGAGGAGATAACCTCCCGGAAGGACAAGGGGCAATCGTCCAAAAAGCCAATGAACCAAGAAAATCGATTCGAAATATTTTTGTTGTGCCTCGTAAAGCCCCATTCGTGTTTGTTCAAGTGTGCCAAAGAAGACTAACAGGAGCAGCGCCAAAAGCAACACGACAGACAGACCGTAAGAGCCCAAAAATTGTATAGTACGTTTCAGCCAGATCATGACCCGGGAGTATCCTCCATGTGGAAAGACTGTAGAAAACGCATCAAGTTTTCTTTTTGTTCCGTTAAAGCTTCAATAGGTCCCGTGAGTTTTACAAAGAGTGTCTCCTTTTCCAGAGGACATATGGCGCCCAGTAACACACGGACAGCATTGGGATGCTCGCTGCTTTTCGGCTGCGGATTAACACACTCAATATACGTGGCTTCACCATCTAACATGGGAAATCTTTCCAATAGCTTTTCCTCCTCGGGGCTCAAAGAAGAAAGACCTACTTGGGAACGCCAGAGATTTGCATTCGCAATAATGCCGCCCGCCGTGCCGCCCAACACAGTGACCGCACATTCACTTCCTTCCGGATGATCCGGGTAATAGGTTGCCAAACGCATCGCCCGAGCTTCCCCTTCCTGCCATCCGGTGGGCACCTCCCAGCTAAGTTGGGCAGCGCCGCCGCCGGGCATCGTCTCCACTACAGGCGCTTCATGGGCGGCAAGATCATGGATCTGTGGATGATTGTCGGGAAAAGCGGAATCGGATAAGCCGAAACGCTCTTGCGTCGTCATCTTTAAAGGCGCCATATAGTTTTCGGGTGGAACCTCACGGATATCAGTTATTTCATGAACGGACTTTTCTGACGAACATCCCCATAATCCTAAAGACAGAAAGCAAATCAAGACTATAGATTTATTGACCATGAGTAGAGGAATCCCCAATCGCGTCGCGGCATAGGAAATGGTATCAAGATAAATTGTAATACAAGCCCTTAGTGGCGTTTAAACAGAAACTAGTACCAGAGTAAAGTCCTTTTGATTTTGATGAACCCGGGAAAGAAGCGTTCTTCTTTATAACCGATTTTTTTCAAAAAAAAGTGAATCCTGAGCGATTTACTCTAATTTGCACAAGTATACCATAAACGAATAGCTTACATGACGCACAACCACAGACCACGGCTTCGAATAATCGCCCGCCTACAGCGGTTCCTTCTCCGCACTGCAGCATACACCACCGGATTCTTCGTTGTCCTTAGAAAGGTGTAGGTTGTCGATGTTTACCAAGCCTTGTGTCTCCCTTTTCGACGGCTATTTCTTCGTCCTCTTTTCGTATGGTTCATGTCTTGCATGGTTAGAGGATTTTCCAAGGGGCAACTATAAGGGTGGTATTGTCTCTCGAAGAAACTGTAAGAAGCTTTACATTTCTCAATCGTATGATTTATAATGACACAATAACGTGCAATTGGATAATTCATTGTATTACCGCATAAAGGGGTATGAATGACTGCATCAATTAATAAAGAACTTTTACTTGAACAACCCATGGAAGATATTCGTCATGAATTGGTGTTGAATATTGTTCGTACAGCCAATGTCATTGCGCTAAAAGGATCGCATTTATTTCGCAGCTTTGGTTTGACTGAGGCGCAGTTCAACGTCTTGTTTGCGCTTAAGTATAAGCGGAATGAATGGACACAATCGGATCTGGGCAAGCGGCTTGTCGTGACGCGCGCGAGTATCACCTCTGTTTTAGACAAGCTGGAAAGTAAGAACCTGGTTAAGCGGAATCCGGTCGTGGGCAATCGCCGTATCTACCACATTTCTCTTACAAGCAAAGGGCTGCTCCTCATTAATAAAGTAGAGCCTGTATATCGGGAAACCATTCATAACGCGTTAACGGTCTTTACAGACGCCGATTGTGAGGATATGATTTTTAAGATGGAAAAAATTCGAGCTGAATCAATGAAACAATAACGCACCCTGTGATAGGGTGGTGCTCCAGTCTTTCAGTATATGTCGCAGAAGACCAGTTGATTGGAATTTTAATTGCGCTCTTCTTTGGACAACTTGTAATAACTCTCCCCTGCCTGTCTTTGGGTATGGGGCATTACAAAAACCGGGCCGTTGGAAATGAGCCGTTGGAACGAGAGGCTATTTATGGACGTTGTAAGTCGCAAAGAGAATGGTTGTGAGGAACGGGTATTCAATCCACGAGGCTTTTGGGCGCTCATGGTTACCCAATTTCAGGGCGCATTCAATGATAATCTCTACCAGTGGGTGATCACCTTTTATCTTCTGGCATCCTTCAAGGCGTTTTCCGGAAATAATGGTGATTATCTTTATTTCGGCAGATTCACAGCGGATACTTTTGTACCCGCCTTCGCCACCTTTTTGTTTTCACTGCCCTTTATTTTATTTCCCGCCATTTTTGGTGCCTTGGCCGATCGCTATAGCAAACAAACTATCGCTATAGCAGCAAAATGGCTTGAAATTGTCATCATGGCACTGGGCGGTGTGGCGTTTTATCTGGGCTTCTCCCCCTTCATCTGGTTCTTGCTGTTTATGATGGCGACACAAAGCGCCATTTTCGGTCCGGCAAAATATGGCATCCTGCCGGAGATTTTACCTTCTGACCGTTTATCTTGGGGTAATGGTGTTATTCAGATGGGTACCATGATCGCCATTATCTTAGGCACGGGGCTTGCAGGTCCCTTGTTTTTAAAACTCTCGGATAAAATTTATCTGGCGTCCATTGTCATGGTGGTCTTGTCTATTGGCGGCACCTGTTCGTCCTATTTTATAACCCGCCCGCCTGCCGCCAACCCACTGCAGCGGATTCCTATGCAGCCTTGGGGCGGCATGAGCACCTATTTTAATGCGATCCGTAAAGATCGTGTTCTCTTTTATACCGTAGTTGGTTATACCTATTTTTGGTTTATCGGCGCTCTTGCCCGGCAAAACCTAGTAAAATTTGCCACGGCGGATATGCTCATTTCTGAAGATTTGATGTCCTATATCTTGGCTGCTGTAGCGATCGGGATTGGTTTCGGCGCATTGGCGGCAGGCTTCATGTCGCGCGGCAAGGTGGAATTGGGATTGGTTCCCATAGGCGCTTTAGGGGTCATGTTCTTTTCTTTTCTATTGGCAATACCCTATAAGCTCTTACAAAGCTCCGTTATACCCCTTGTAAAAGCCGTTGCCGTTCCTTTGACAGGCGGCTCAGAGGGCGTGCTCATGCGAGCGGCACGGGTAACGGGCGGCCATTATCTTGTTGTCTTGTGCGCCTTCCTCGGTCTGGGTATATTCGCCGGTCTTTATGGGGTGCCCTTGGCAGCAGCCATACAAAGACGCGCGCCAAAAAATGTTAAGGGCGGGGTAATCGCCGCGGTAAACATGTTAACCTGGCTCGGGATCGCCTGCTCCTCCATTGTTTTCCTGCTCTTGAACAGTCTCCACTTTACCGCTTTACATATCTTTATTTTTATGGGCTTAAGTGCGCTCGGTATCGGGCTGATACAGTGTTTTCGTTCTCCCAATGTTGCTATTCGCATGTTTTGGTGGATCTTGGACGGCACGCTCTTCAAATTGCATGTCCATGGCAGAAATCACGTTCCTGAAGAAGGCGGCGCGTTGCTGATCGCAAACCACGAGAGTTTTGTAGATACCATGGTAATTCAAGCCGCCTTGGACCGCGAGATTTACTTTGTTATTGGTGAGAAGGCCTTGGATGTACCGTGGATCAAAGGCTTTGCCCGGGGTATGCAGCTGCTCCCTGTCGATTCCTCGAACGCAACATCACTAGAATCGAGTGCGCACAAAATTCGCGAACTCCTCGCACAAGGTCATCTGGTCTGTATCAATTGCAGTTCCCAATTAGAGAAGGAAGGCATGGAACTGCCTTGGTTCAAGGATTATACGCAGCTTTTGCCTACGCCCGACACGCCCATCCTTCCCATAGCCATGAATCGTCTGTGCGAAATCCTCTATTCCTTCAAGGATATGCGTATCCGTTGCTTTCTTCCGCTCATGCCGCGTCTGCGCATTTATGTCCGTTGCGGTATGCCGCTGCCGATGCCTATGAGCGCTTTTAAAATTCGTGAAAGTGTTTGCCTGGAAAATGTGGAAGGTTATTTTTCGAGAACGTATCGGGGCAGCATTTTACAATATCGTTTTATCCAAGTTGCCCGTCGTTATTTGTGGCGTTTATGTTTTGTGGACGCCATGTCGGGCGAATTGAATTATTTTAAAACCCTTGTCGCGTCCATTGCCTTGGCACGAAAATTCAAGGCGATTATGGGCAAGACAGAAATGGTCGGCGTATTGATGCCGTCCACGGTGGCAGGCGCATTAGCCAATACAGCGCTTCAAATCATGGGTAAAGTTCCTGTTAATTTAAATTATACGGCCTCTTCCGAAATCATCGCCGATTGTGCAGAGCGCTGTGATATAAAATATACCGTAACGGCCCGTGCCTTTTTAGATCGTGTACCCATTACACCCCCCGGAATCCCCATTTATCTGGAAGACATCCGCAAAAAAGTCAGCAAATGGGATCAGCTGACCGCGATGATGATGACACTTTTTGTGCCCAGACGCCTATTGACGCGGCTCCTCGGCGCACAGCCCAAAACAGAAGAAGACGTGGCGACCATTATCTTTTCCAGCGGCAGCGAAGGCATTCCCAAAGGTATCGTCCTCACCCATCGAAATATCTTGACGGTATTTGAAGGCATGCGCGAAATGGTGCCCCACGACAAACACACCAATCTCGTCGGCTTCCTTCCTTTTTTCCATTCCTTTGGTTTCTCCGTCATATTATGGACACCGCTCATGGAAGGCTTGCACGCCGTATTTCATCCCAACCCGCTTGAACCCAAGCCCATAGCCCAACTGATTCACAAGTACAAGGGCTCTGTCATGGTCGCGACGCCCACTTTTCTCCAAGGCTTTATACGCCGTGCAGAACCGGAACAATTAAAAAGTTTGACCTGCGTCGTTGGAGGCGCAGAAAAAATGCCTGATCGCATACGAGATGGTTTTCATAACCGTTTTGGAATCGAGCCTATGGAAGGCTATGGCACGACAGAATGCGCCCCCGTCGTATCGGTTAGTCTCTTTGATGAAGAATCGCCCGGCTTTTTCACGCGCCATGGTAAACGCGGAAGTGTCGGACGCCCCTTCCCCTATCAGGCTGTTAAAGTGGTTGATCCGGACAGCTATGAAGAGCTGCCGGTCGGCGAGGCGGGGCTGCTCCTCGTGCGCGGCGCCAACATCATGAAGGGCTATTACCATAATGAACAGAAAACAGCGGAAGTCATGCGGGACGGATGGTATATTACCGGTGACATCGCTTCCCTTGATGAAGAAGGCTTCATTTTTATAACCGACCGGCTCGCTCGTTTCAGCAAGATTGGCGGCGAAATGGTACCCCACACAAAAGTGGAAGAAGTCCTTCACCAATTGATCCAATCGGAAGAACAATTGATGATCGTCATGGGCGTCCCTGACGACCAGCGCGGCGAACGCTTGGTTGTCTTACACACCCTTGATGATGCTGCCTTGGCGCTGGTGAAAGAACGGCTGCCGCAGGCTGATTTGCCCAATTTATGGCGGCCTCGTCCGAATGCCTTTAAAAAGATAGAGGAAATTCCTTTGTTGGGCACAGGCAAAACAGATTTACGCAAAGCGAAACAACTCGCCTTTGATGCCTTCCGCTCTTGATTGCTGCGCCATAGAAAAAGACAGACCTGCGCGGTCTGTCTTTTGAAAGGCAATAACGATACCTATAATTCTGTATAGTTTAGAAGGGTCGTTGAGGTCCCTCGTAGGGGGCGGCGCCCAAGGAACGCAGCGGCTGATCTTCAATAGTTGTCAAGCGCGGGTCTTTGGTCTCAGGCGCTTCAATCATCCCAAAATAACGACCCATCCAGTAAATTTCAAGCCATGCGATGGGCGCGTTGCATCGTCTGCCGCCGGAGCCGCCGTCTAAGCGCAAGAGCGAACGATCCAATTCTTTGGCTTCCGATTCACGGGGCGAAATCCCTTTGGGCGAGTCTGTATCCGGTCCCACGGCATAGGGAACATAGCCAGGTTCCGAGAAGAGATCGGCACGCTGCGAATTTTTAAAGGTGTAACTGATTACATCCAAAGGCCAATCGCGAAGGTACGCGACGGAATCTTCCAATTCACAGTCATTGCCGGTCATAGCGCCATAAAGGAAGTTGAACCACGGATGCTTTTCAATCCGTTTGATTTCCCAACTCCGTTCTAAGCTGCGACGATAGAGGGCATGAAGCCAATCAATCTCGGTGTACTTGAGCAAGGGATAGTAGGCAAGAAATGCAATTTGATCATCCCATTCGGTAACGTCGTCGGGCGGAAAGTTAAGTTTTTGGCGGATCGTATGTTCATGATAGCGCCAATCCAAGAGCTGTTGAAGGGCGTCTCTGAAATAGTCATCGCCCACCAATCCAATGGCAGTGGTGGCATAAGATTGCGCTTCCATGCCGTTCAGCCCTTTGGCATACATGCCGTAGGGGCGTTGCAAATATTCGGGATCCCAACGGCCCCAGCGCGTTAATTCGCCGCCCTTGTCACGGAGCTTCCATCCGTTGTCGACAATGTGGCGGGTAATACGATTGACATGTTCACGGGCGCGATCCTTTTCCGGCCCATCAGGTGCTACGCTGCAGAAGGTCGCCATAGCATAATAATGAGCGCCAATCTCATCGCTTGACGTGTCGCCCTTCCATTCAAAATTTCCGTCCGGCGTGGGAACCCAACGTGCGGGCAAACCGCCGGAACCGCCTGTGGATTTTTCTCCCGCGTCGCCGTGAACCGACCAAATAGAACGGGCGACAAAACCCGGTATTTCCGTTATTTCTTCCAGCCACACCATGGCTTTCAAGCTATTCACGGCTTCTTCCCAGTCTTTGGGATCTTGAGTGACTGCATATTTATAGATCATCGCTGTCAAATAATGGGTAGTAAAGCCGCCGTCATTATCGGTGATACTGCGAATCCACGGGGCGTCAGTACTGCTTCTGCTGAGACGGTTAATAAATCCCAAGCGTTTGTGTCCCCACTCTTCAATGCGCCGCTCATAGAGCGCCGCTTTCTTTTGCAGCGTGAAGGGTTCATATTCAAGAATACCCAGTCCGCCGTCGGTGGCAATGTAAACGGTTTTATCGAAAACACTAATATCATTGACATAATCGTTGGGCAGCCACCGTTCTCCCGCGAAATAATGGAAAGAGCCGTCTTTGAGATAGCGTATCGCGCCCCACGTGGTTCCGATCCAAAGTTCTCCGTCGAAGCCCTGTGCAAAACACGTGACATCTTCGTAAGGAAGTCCATCCTTACCGTTTAAAGTGGTCATGGACATACCCCGCAAGAGGGCAATGCCTTTATCGGTGCCCACAAAAAGCCGGCTGCCCATGGCGATCATATCTCGGAAGTTCTTTGACGGCGGTATGCCCCAATCGGCTACCCGAGGATCGACCAAATCGTTATCCAGCAAAACGAGTTCACCGGGGCGCATGACATAGAGGGTTTCACTGTACTCAGCGATGCGTGAAATGGGACCGATTCGTTCAGGACGCATCAAAATCTGGGAGCCGTCTTCCATATGAAAGGTGGTGTTGGTGCTTCGAAATCCGCTCTCAGGTTCAATGGACTGAAGCGTGCCTGATTTGTAGCTATATACGGTATTACGCGTTGCGGCATAGACCTGACCACGTACCATGGAAACATCTACGAAGCCTTCCTCGCTGAGCTTTTCGATATTGTATCCATCATATCGGTACAAGCCCTGATCAGACATGCCCCATAAGGCGCCGTCTACAACACGCAGTCGTTTTAAGCCCGCCGGCGCTTCGGCAATGGGCGATAGACTTACGCCATCCCACTCGTAGACCGCCTCGCCGGTACTGACAAAGACGGAGCCGTCGAAGGCGGCAAGCGTGATGAAGGGATTCTCCGAGGCAACTTGGCTGCCTACTTCTTGCAAATAGACCGCGTCGGCAACAGGCGTCCACATGCGTTCGTCGGGACTGCGCAAATAAGAATCTTCCGCGAATACAATAAACTGACAAGTCAGTACAAAGATCAAAGCCAACTTAAGGTTTCTTTTCATTTCAGGGCACAATACCTTTCTTCTCAAATGTTTTTTAATGGATAGGTGAAAAAGAAACTTATCATACACGGAGAGAAAAATCAACCTCGGTTCCATTTCGCCCTTTCTATGTATTGATTTTTAGACCTTCCCTGACCTACGCACTACTTCCCTTCTCTTCTAAACACAGCTATCCCCGAAGTATTCATCCGCCGCTTCAGTAGGGATGAATATTCGGGGATAGAGATATAGTACAACGCAATACTACGAAGCTTTGTTCGCTTCGTTTCTAAACGCCTTAGAAGGGTCGTGGAGGCCCGTCGTAAGCTGCCGCTCCCAAGGGGCGGCGTAAAGGTCGCTCTTCAATGCCGGTCAAGCGTGTATCTGTGCTTTCCGGCGCTTCAATCATCCCATAGTAACGGCCCATCCAGTAGCACTCAAGCCAAGCTGTCGGCGAGATGGATCGGTTGCCGCCCGAGCCGCCATCCAAGGACAACAGGGTGCTGTCAAGTTTCTTCGGTTCTGATTCTCGCGGAGAAATCTGTTTGGGCGAGTCCGTATCAGGTCCTAAAGCATAGGGAACATATCCGGGTTCAGGATGCAGATCGGCGCGCTGCGAATTTTTGAAGGTGTAACTGATCAAATCCAAGGGCCAATCTCGAAGGAATTCCACGCCCTTTTCCGCTTCACAATCATTACCGGTCATGGCGCCATAAAGGAAATTGAACCATGGATGTTTTTCAAGCCGCTTGATTTCCCAGCTCCGTTCCAAGCTGCGGCGATACAAGGCGCGCAGCCAATCTTTCTCCGTATATTTGATTAAAGAATAATAGGCAAGAAATGCGATTTGATCGTCCCACATGGTGATATCGTCGGGCGGGAAGGTAAGTTTTTGGCGTACCGTATGTTCATGGTACCGCCAGTCCAATAATTGTTGGAGGGCATCTCTGAAATAGTCATCGCCCACCAATCCGATGGCCGTAGTCACATAGGACTGTGCTTCCATGCCGTTGAGGCCTTGAGCATACATGCCGTATGGGCGTTGCAAATATTCGGGATCCCAGCGTCCCCACCGTGTCAATTCGCCCCCTTTATCGCGGAGCTTCCAACCATTGTCGACAATATGACGGGTAACACGGTTGATATGTTCACGGGCCCGTTCCTTCTCGGGGCCATCCGGCGCTACACTGCAAAAAGTTGCCATAGCATAATAATGCGCGCCGATTTCATCGCTTGAAGTGTCTCCCTTCCATTCGAAGTTGCCGTCAGGTGTGGGAACCCAACGGGCGGGCAAGCCGCCGGATCCGCCTTTGGCTTTCTCGCCCGCATCGCCATGAACCGACCAAATCGCGCGCGACACAAAACCCGGTATATCCGTAATTTCTTCAAGCCACACCATCGCTTTGAGGGTGTTCACCGCCTCTTCCCAATCTTTAGGATCTTGGGTGACAGCGTATTTATAGGTCATGGCAGTCAGGTAATGGGTGGTGAAACCACCGTCATTATCTGTAATCTCGCGCATCCAAGGTTCATTCGAACCGGCTCTATAGAGGAGATGGACAAATCCCAGTCGTTTATGGCCCCACTCTTCAAGGCGCCGTTCATAGAGCGCTGCTTTCTTCTGAAGCGTGAAGGGCTCATACTTAATAATGCCTAAGCCGCCATTGGTGGCAATATATACGGCATCACCGGAAATACTGATATCGTTTACATAGTCGTTGGGCAACCAACGTTTCCCGGCGAAATAATGAAAAGAGCCGTCTTTGAGATAGCGAATGGCGCCCCAAGTGGTTCCGATCCACAGATCACCGTCAAAGCCTTCCGCCAAACAGGTGATATCTTCGTAAGGAAGCCCATCCTTTCCGTTGAGACTGGTCAACGCCATACCGCGCAAAACGGCGAGGCCTCTGTCGGTACCTACAAAAAGGCGGCTGCCCATGGCGATCATATCCCGGAAGTTTTTTGAGGGCGGCATGCCCCAATCTGCGACGCGCGGATCTACCAAATCGTTATCCAGCAAGACGAGTTCTCCGGGCCGCATAACGTATAAGGTTTCGCTGTATTCGGCAATCCGCGAAATGGGGCCGATACGTTCCGGGTTCATTAAGATCTGGGAGCCGTCTTCCATATGATACGTGGTATTGGTGCTTCGAAAGCCCGCTTCAGGTTCAATGGATTGAAGAGATCCTGATTCGTAGCTATAGACCGTATTGCGCGTGGCAGCATAGACTTTACCGCGCACCATCGTAATATCTACGAAGCCTTCATTACTGAGCTTTTCGATGTCATAGCCATCGTAGCGGAATAATCCATCACCGGACAGCCCCCACAAGGCATCGTCGACAACCCGCAGTCGGTTTAATCCGGCTGGCGCTTCGGAAATAGGCGCAAGGCTGACGTTATCCCACTCGTAGACCTCTTCACCGGTACTCATAAATACGGTACCGTCAAAGACTGCGAAGGTGATGATGGGACTGTCTGAAACAACCTGATTGCCCACCTCCTGCAAGTAGACCGAGTCTGATACGGGCGACCACGCGCATTGATCGGGAGCGCGCAAATAGGTATCGTCTGCCAACACCATGCCGTGGCAAGCGAGCGCCAAGATCAACGCCAACTTCATGTAAATATTCATGTTCATGTGTGTGCTTCCTTCCTTCTTTATATGTTTTGGTAATTCATAAGGAAAGGAGAAAGTTATCATACTTAGAAGGATAAATCAACCTTAGCGAAAATTTCGGGTTAAGCTACCGCTTAGCGCGGAAGTGCGGAGAAGCTTCAAAAGTTTGAATCCATTGTTTATAAGCCTTTACAATGAAGTGCTTAACCGTTTCCGTAGGCGTTTACAGCGCCAAAGAAACGCTCACTTTCTATTAATCATCGACTATTTTTTACTGCAAGGATATGTATGAATATATTGGGCATTTCCGCGTTTTACCATGACAGTGCCGCTGCGTTGCTACGGGATGGAGACATTGTCGCAGCTGCCCAGGAAGAACGCTTTTCACGTAAAAAACATGATCCCCGTTTCCCGGAACATGCTGCAGCCTACTGCCTTCGCGAAGGTGGTATTTCAATTGATCAAGTGGATTATATCGCCTTTTACGACAAGCCCTTGATCAAATTTGAACGCTTGCTAATGACCTATCTCGCGTCATCCCCACACGGATATTTTTCTTTTCTGTCTCAAATGCCGTCGTGGCTAAAAGAAAAACTCTTCGTCCGAAACACCATTCGTAAACGTTTGGATTATCAAGGCAAGATTCTGTTTTCCACCCATCATTTGTCCCATGCAGCAGCGTCCTTTTTCCCCAGCCCTTTTGAGGAGGCTGCTTTTATCACGGTCGATGGTGTCGGTGAGTGGGCAACAACTACTTACGGCGTTGCCCGTGGCGGTAAGGTCGAAATCCTAAAAGAGATTAACTTCCCCCACTCCTTGGGCTTACTTTATTCTGCCTTCACCTATTTCACCGGCTTCAAGGTGAACAGCGGCGAATATAAATTGATGGGATTGGCGCCTTACGGCGAGCCTCGTTATGTGGATATCATCAAGAAAGAACTCATTGATATTCACGACGACGGTTCCTTTCGATTAAACATGCGTTACTTTGATTACTGTGCCGGGCTGCGCATGACGAACCGCCGTTTCGCCAAACTTTTCGACGGTCCCGAGCGCAAATCAGAAACCAAAATCACCCAACGGGAAATGGATCTTGCCAGCAGCATCCAGGTCGTAACCGAAGAAGTTATGCTGAAAATCGCAAGACATGTTCATGCTGAGACAGGAATGAAAAATCTCTGCCTTGCCGGCGGTGTGGCGCTCAACTGTGTTGCTAATGGTATTGTGCTGCGGGAAGGTCCCTTTGAAAATATGTGGATACAACCGTGCGCGGGGGATGGCGGCAATGCCTTAGGAGCAGCGATGCTCGCATGGCATCAATTACTTGGAAATCCGAGAACTGTCACGCCGCGGATACAAAAAGCTTCGTATCTTGGCCCTGCTTTTAGCGATGACGAAATACAAGCATTTTTAGATGAGAGACACATCCCTTATCGGAAGCTTTCTCAGGAAGAACTTCCGGAAGTCGTGGCAGATCTGCTGAGCAGCGAAAAGGTAATTGGCTGGCATCAAGGCCGTATGGAATACGGACCGCGTGCCTTGGGCGCACGCAGTATTTTGGGCGATCCCCGTTCCCGAGACATGCAGAGTGTGCTCAACCTTAAAATTAAGTTTCGTGAATCATTCCGGCCCTTTGCGCCCACCGTATTGGCTGAACATGCCGATTCGTGTTTTGATTTGCGTGGTGTGGAAAGCCCGTACATGTTGCTTGT
>JAAYJI010000292.1 GCA_012523015.1 Candidatus Hydrogenedentota bacterium | reverse complement strand
GTTTGGTCTCTATCCTATGCGGGCGCAGGAGATTTGATGGAAGTTGTCCCTAGTACGAGAGGACCGGGATGAACGAACCTCTGGTGTTCCGGTTGTCACGCCAGTGGCACCGCCGGGTAGCTACGTTCGGACGGGATAAGCGCTGAAAGCATCTAAGCGCGAAGCCCCTCTAAAGATAAGATCTCCCTGGCTTAGGCCCTCAAGAGTCCTGGAAGACTACCAGGTTGATAGGCAGGAAGTGTAAGCATGGTGACATGTTCAGCTGACCTGTACTAATTACTCGTGAGGCTTGGTCTATTGAACTCATAAGATCAACTTTGATCTCCGCCCAGTATTTATAGTGCGTCTTTGTGATCCCTTGCATTCCTGTCAAAAGATTTTTTGTCGGCGGCTATAGCGACAGGGCCCCACCCGTTCCCATCCCGAACACGGAAGTTAAACCTGTCAGCGCCTATGGTACTGCGAGGGCAACCTTGTGGGAGAGTCGGTCGTCGCCGACGCTGTTACTTCAAACGGACATTATAGAGTAATTCTGTAATGTCCGTTTTTTTATTCTCTATGCCTGACATTTCTTCTCCCGTAACGAGTTCCACGGGCGACCTTTCCCACAGCGCTTTCCGCAGATTAGCGAAGGGGCGGCAGCGCGCCGACTCCAGTCTAGAGAGACCAGTTTACGAATTGAGTCTCGATACTTTCTTCGCCTACGGAGACTATCAATAATTCTTTATTTCTTTTATGGTATACGTTATACTCATAGAGAAAGAAATTCTTCAGCTGTATTATCTGTTTTGCCGCAGCGCAGCGATTTAGAAGGATTTAAGAGGAAAGCTATGGATCAGTACTCCCTTTTGTTTCAGTTCTTGTGAGCGTTTCCGTGTTTCCCGGGCGCGCCTCTCGCGCCAGTCTTTTTTTAGAAAGTATTATGTTTCAAGTTAGAACCTGCGCTATTAAGGATTCGACACACTCATTTTGAAAGGAAAGGTCATGGTTACTGCTTGTTTATTATGTAGTTCTTTTTTCTTGATTTTTTCCCAGGCCAATTCAACTTGTACGGTGGAGGAGTTGATAGAGGCGCTCACCGAAAAAGAAACCAAGCTGTCGTCGGGCATTGCAACCTTTGAATTACTTTTGGATGAGGCGCAAGAAAATCTATTTCCTGTTGAGGCAGGTACTTCCGTTTCCTTGCGTTTTATGTGGCAAGGGGGGGATAAATTTGTCTTGAGCCGGACAACAGAAAAGGGTGAGGAACGCATCATTGCCAGCGACGGGAAGCATGTTCTCACGGAGGGTAACACCTTGTGGGATTACGCTTTTCTATACCACTTTCATAATCCAAACCTAGACAACGATCCTTTATTAAGGCGTTTTGAATCTGAAATGGCTTTGTTAACGGAAGTGCTTCTCGGACATTTAATGCCGGTAGCTCGTATTCCGTTATTGGCAGACCGTACGACTGATCTTGTAGCTTCCCGACTGCTTTTCTGGGAAAGAAAGGGAGCGCTTGTACCTGACCCCAGTCGCGCAGCGTCTTTTTTTCAAGAGAATATGATTCTTGAAGAAGCTCCCACGGAGGGAGGGCAAGAAAAGGGGCTTAGCTTTGTTTCTAGAGACGATCCCTGGCTTTGTTCCATGACCCTTTTCAAAGAGGAAGACTCCTGCTCCTTATCACGTTTACTCTTTACCTATCCAAATGGAGAAACAGAGCTTAGTTATTGCGGTGACTCCGTTCCTGAGTCATTGCCTGCTTCCGTTGCTCACGGCACGTATCACGCCGACGCCTCAGCACTCAGTTGGACAAGCCAACTTCGTTCTTTTGCCGTGTGGGACGCTGCTCAAAACAGCTATGTATTTTATGATCTAACGAATTGCGAAGTAAAAGATATGCCCGGAGACGGCTCCATTCTGAGTATGCAGGGCTTGGAAAACTTAGATTTGTTGTCTTCCTATGGGAAAAAAAACTACATCTCCTTTGATTGGAAAGGGGCTTATCAGTTATCAACATTACAGCATGTAGATTTGCAATTAAGAAGCTTTCTGATCGGACTATTTGACGCAAACAGTCTCTCTACCGAATTAATGATTGATACGGTTACAGCCTATAAAGGTGCGACTTTTGAACACTATTTAATGGGGGCGCCAATGTATATATATATAGGTATTTGCCTGATCGGCGTCTTAATTGCTGTCAATTTTCTCATCAAATTGAAACGCATCATTTGAGGAACACGAGAGGGATGAGGATTTATGGTTGAAACGGGTGGCTCTCGTGCTGAGATTAAACAGACCGGCCCACATACTGTGTTTCAAGCTTAAATCCGTCTTCATGACACAGAACGCTATACATTGCTCGTGACTTTAGTGTAGAATAGTCGCGGGGTAAAGAAGCCTCTTGCAATTGTTCTGAAAGCGTTTTAAAATCAGTGTATTTTGCAACAAAATACGTGTTATATTGGAGATAGTCTGGTTGGCACCTAGTGAGGATTCGCGACCCACATCATCTCGATGAAAACCTAAGGAATGATGTGGGTTGCGTTTTTTGAGGAAATATCGGAAATGAACCGGAAGTAAGACATTGAGGAGTTGGATTTAGTGTTCCTCTTGGTTGTGCACTTGGTTTGTGCCGATGAGCAAATTCATATTGAGGAAACGCGACGTCTCGAGGCCTTTTCCAAAGAACGTGGTGTAAATGAAAACACCCTTATAGAGGCAGATCGTATTCTCAACCAAGAAGATGATCGTCTTTTGATCCGCACTATTGCCGCCAACATTGACCCTGATCAGTGGGAGGATACGTTTCGTCTTTTAATTGCTTTTGCCTATGTGGACGGTTTTTGCGATCCTCTGGAAGAGCGGTTTTTGGATGAAGTTGCCCGAGTATGGGATATTTCACAGTCCGATAAGGAACGGATGCGATTGGAGGCGGAAACTTCTCTCGATCCGAAAAGAAAGGAGACTGATGATCTCCTTCACGTTGTTAGGGAGGCTTTCCCTGAAATAACTGATCAACCGGAGACGGTTCAATTTGTTGAAGGCTTGCAAGAGGGCGTTCTCTTTTCAGAACCTGAATATAAAAGCGCTATTTCAAAATGTACTGCTGTGGCAAAAAAGGATATTGCTGTGGCAGAAAAAGGGATGAAAGAAAGTATTCGCGCTTTGGAGCGTTTGAAGAAAAGTTTTGACGATACCCTGCATCGACTCGATAAGAAGGCGGCGAAAGCGTCGTCTAGTGAAGCGCAGCAGCTGCGGGATCGTCTTGAGACGGATTGCGAGATTTTGAATCAACACCTTGAGCATCTTGTGGAAGAGATGCAGGTTTCTTTTCAGAGACGAAAAAGGGCGGCCCGTTTCTTTACGATCTCTTTTCTGGGCAAGACAAAAGCGGGCAAAAGTACGCTTCACGCCGTGATCACCGGAGAGGGCTGGGATGCCATTGGGGTTGGCCGCCAACGTACCACGAAACTGAATCGCGTGTATGAATGGAACAATCTGCGCTTTATTGATACGCCCGGAATAGGTGCTCCCGGCGGCAAAAGTGATGAGGAAATTGCCAAGGGCATTATTGATGAGTCCGATATAATCTGTTTTGTCTTGACCAACAATAATCAACAGGAAGGCGAATTTAAGTTTTTACGGCTTTTAAAAGATCGTGCGAAACCGCTGGTAATTCTTCTTAATGTAAAGGATGACCTGACGAAGCCCATTCGTTTAAAGCGTTTTTTAAAGACACCGGAACGATTGTTTAGCGATGAAGAGGGCTGTTTAGGGGGTCATTATAATCGGATACGCCGCTTTGTTGAAAAGTTTTACGGCAATGAGAGCAGCTGTTCCCAAGAAAGGGACTATCTTAAGATTATTCCGGTTCATTTGCTTGCCGCGCAATTGGCACGAACCGGGCAGATGCCCGAATATAGACAACAGCTCTTTCAGAATTGTCGGGTCCAGCGTTTTCTGGATGAATTGCATCAAGGCTTAATAAAATATGGTGATATTCGCCGTTCACAAACCTTGTTAGGTTCTACAGTTGGGGATATTGAAAGACCGGCGACGTGGGTAAGCGATATACAAGCAGACTATGAAGCGCTTTTACGGTCGTTGCAATCCAAGAAAGAAACGCTCCTTGAGCGCATTGATGTATACGGTGATGAGGGGCTGAACGACTTTAAGACCAACCTCAAAAATATTTTTAATACCCTTTTAGAAATCATCCCCAGCTTTGCCGATGATCATTGGGATTGTGAAGAAGATGTGCTGAATAAGGCGTGGAAGCAGGTGTTGCAGGAGATAGAAATTAATGAGCGCGTTGATACAGAGATCAAGATGGCGCAAAACCAATTTTCCAATGAAGTGCGCGATATTTCTTTGGAATTAGGTCTTGAGATGGCCCCTGTTTCCAGTTTACAGGTGACAGCGGACAAGATCGCGGCACAGGATGCGAATGTGTTTTGGAGGAATCTCTTTACTTGGGGAGGTAACTTCGGACTGGCTGTAACTTCAATTGCTCTTTGGTTCGGATGGCTGACCGGTGTTATTGGCTGGCTTCTTATCGTTATCTCCATTGCGGCCCGGTTTATGCGCGACAAGTTTGCGAGTAAAGCCAAAAAGCGGCAAAAAGCTGTGTATAACATTACTGTGTCTGTTTCCAAAAATATCGAACGTCAACGCGATACGTGCATGAAAAAATATTTAAAAGAGTTCAAAGATCAAATTACAACGCTCACTACAGAAACGCAGCGCTATTATGATCTGCTTCTCAACGCGGTACACCATATGCGCGACAGTTTAGAAAAAACGGATGACCGGCTTCAGCACCAGGTTGATC
>JAAYJI010000291.1 GCA_012523015.1 Candidatus Hydrogenedentota bacterium | reverse complement strand
GGATTGCGTGGTTCTGTGCTTTGCGGGGCGGGAGATGTTTGGATCGGATGGACGGAATGGACGGGATGGACGGGATGGACCGGAGACGCACAAGACCTTCCGGTGTAGGGGCGCGATTTATCGCGCCCGAGGTGTTTGTATCATTGAGGCGCTGCGTTACGCGCCTTGGCTCGAGTACCCGCGCGCTGGACGCTAAAGAAACCTTGAGTTTGCAATGAAGCGATGGCGGAGGGTCTTGGGCGCGATAAATCTCGCCCCTACAGGTGTTGTGCTGCGGGGTCGAAAAACAGACCACTGCCCCACAGGACACCTCATCACCTCCACACCGCATGGGCTCACGTTTTCTTTTCCTCAAAAGCCAATAACTGATCCCGGTAATATTCATATTGTTTTTTTCTTGCGCTATGCTCCGTTGTAAGCGCTGCTGTAAGCGCCGTGAAGCTGTCCAAGATCCGGACAATTTCGCGCTGAACAGTTATAGGCGGCAGCGGGATTTTTAGTTTCTCGGTATCAGGTATGGCTATTTGCGGAAAGGCTCCCATGCTGGTCGCTTTATTCCTCAGTATATCTTCTTTGGTTTTTAAGAAGTAGTACAGAAACTTAATATCAACATCTTCTCGTTCACTGTGATACGCCCACATTTCATTTTTATGGCTGAAGGGCTTATCATAATATTCGAACTCGATTACCCCTCGGGATTTGACAATAACCGACGCGAATGTATTGATATCTTTTTCGGGTAAATCGTCATAATCAAAATATGCTACTGTCTTGCCGCCCGCAAATATTTTTACGGATCCATTCGGTTTGTTAAGAACTTTCATTTGTGTTGCAGTTATGGGCGTGCCTTTCGTTCTGACAGCGATTTCCCCCAATGCGACATACTCCACACCTTGGGGGCAGTGTTTTTTTATGAGTTGTTTAAGCATTGAGGTCATGGTTGGGCTCCTCTCTTTGTTTTATTTTTTTGATGTGCTTGTCGAAGTCGCTTTCCATCCGTTTCAATTCCTGATCTCTGTACTATAGAAAAAAAGTTGCTCGTCATGCTGGTTTTGCAACAACTGAATCACGCGACAATCTCCCCTCATCAAATACAGTGTTGATATGCCGTGAAATGGTAGATTTGTCGCGTTCGTACAATTGCGCCATTTGATCCATGGACAGCCGAGCTGTTTCTTCGTCGAAATGGGTATCTAAAGACATAGTGCCGTTTTCTGTGGCAACTATCATTAATTGTCTTTTGTCACCGGTCATGGTGTCACTTTCTTTCCGGGGATGGATCAATTTCAGCGATGATGGCATCAATGTCGCTGCGTAGGCGATTGACCGTTGCGGCGATGGTTTTAATTTCAGCGTTCAAGGCGGCAATATCGATTTTTTCTCGCGTGTCTTCCTGCTCTACATAGGTGCTGACGGAAAGGTTATAGTCTTCTTTGGCAATGTCGGGATTGGGCACCACTTGGACGGTGTGCGCCACATTGCTCCGTTCTGTATAAAGTTTGAGGAGTTTTTCAATATTTTTCGGTGTCAATTTATTGTTATTGGTAACTTTGATGCATTCTGCAGAACCATCGATGAAAAGGGTGTTGTTTTCCTTTTTACTTTTTTTCAAGACCATAATACAGGTGGCAATGGACGTACCGTAAAACAAGTTGTCGGGCAATTGGATGACACAGTCTACAAAGTTATTGTCGATGAGGTATTTGCGAATTTTCTGTTCAGCGCCGCTGCGGTAGAGGATACCGGGGAAGCATACGATGGCGGCAGTGCCTGTGGTGGCGAGCCACGCCAGCGCATGCATGATAAAGGCAAGATCGGCTTTGGATTTGGGGGCGAGCACACCGGCAGGGGAGAAACGGGGATCGTTGATCAAGAGAGAATTGCTGTCGCCTGCCCATTTGATGGAGTAGGGCGGATTGGAAACGATGGCTTCGAAGGGTTCATCTTCATCGTGGACCGGGTCGATGAGGGTATCGCCATGGGCGATGTCGAATTTATCGTAATCGATGTCATGTAAAAACATATTGATACGGCATAGGTTGTAGGTGGTGAGGTTGATTTCCTGACCGAAGAAGCCGTTGCGCACTTTATCTTTTCCCAATATTTTGGCGAAGTTCAGCAGCAGTGAGCCGGAGCCGCAGGCGGGGTCGTAGACCTTGTTCACTTTTGATTTTCCGACGAGGGTGAGCCGTGTCAAGAGCTCGGAAACCTCTTGGGGCGTGTAGTATTCGCCGCCTGATTTGCCCGCTGCGCTTGCATACATGGACATAAGATATTCATAGGCATCACCGAAGGCGTCAATGGAGTTTTCTTGGAAATTGCCCAATTCTATGGAGCCAATACCGTTGAGCAGCTTCACGAGCCGGCCGTTGCGGCTGACAACGCTATTGCCTAATTTTTTGCTGTTCACGTCGATGTCGTCGAATAGCCCTTTAAAGTTGATTTCGGAGGGGGAGCCCAAGGCAGAGGCTTCGATCTCCTTAAAAATGCTTTCCAATCTTTCGTTGAGGTGGTTTGCCGCCCATTGGGGATCTTCCGTCGCTTTGATACAGACATTTTTGAATAAGGCGCTTGGCAGAATGAAAAAGCCTTTCGTATCGACCAAATCTTTCCGTGCTTCTTCGGCTTTCTCGTCGGAAAGGGCGGCATAGTCAAAGGAAGGATCGCCCGCTTCGTGTTCATCTTTGTTGATGAATGCGGTGATATTTTCGGAAATGTAGCGGTAGAACAAGATGCCCAGCACATATTGTTTGAAATCCCATCCGTCTACGCTGCCCCGCAGATCGTCGGCAATATTCCATATAGCGCTGTGCAGCGCGGCACGTTGTCGTTCCTTACGATTGTCGGTCATAGACAGAGGCTCCCTTTCGTTGTTGCAGGTTCTACATGCCGCGGCCCGTCACGGGTGGGACAGAGCGGTACGGGTTATTATAGGGACAAGCGCGGTTCAAGGCAAAAGAGATAAAGAGCGGTGATGGACAGGCGGCGGGGGTCGTTGCTGTCCGAAATCTGTCCTTCGTATGAGGGCATGGCTTGCAGTTATAGAGCCCGTCTGTATTTGCCTGTAAATACGAATGTTTACTATAATGATAGGTTGTTTTCTCTTTATTTTCCTCTTTCTATAAGGACGGTTTTATCATGCGGCATCGTGCGAGTTTATTGGCATCACTTGAAGGGATGAGCCATGCCGCTTTTTTGATCTCCAAAGAGCTGAGCCAAAACAGCCGCGGCGGATTGACGCCCCGTTTTCTCTCGAAAAAGTTGGAACTTTCTATCGAAGAAATAGAATATCTGGTGGACGTGAACCCGAAACTGCTGTACACAGACCTAACCCGTATCCGACTGGTGCGGGAAGGCTTTGATGTGGTCAAGCGGATTTTGAAGGGTCTTGAAAGCCACGGCGATGTGTCCGCTTTTCGGCGTCACGTGCGGAGCATGCCGGATCTCGAATTACAGCATTTGGAAAGCCGCTTGGATCTGGACGCCGATCTTTCCAAAAAGGATTTGGTGGAAGAGGTGCTGCAGCGCCTTTATCGTCATCCCGATTCAGTAGTGCATTATATGGCGCGCGCCGATTTCTCCGCCCGTGCCCGCGATATTTTCGATATTCTGTGGCAATCGAAAGACGGCATTCTAACCATCTCCCAACTGTATACGCAGAGCCGATACAGTGAGTACGAAACAGAAAATGCCCTAACGGAACTGTTTGACGGCTGCACCTGCTTCGAGTTGTTCCGCTTCGATAATGAACAGCGTTTGGTACGTGCCGTTGCGCTGCTAAAAGAGATACGGGATTATTATCGTCAAAAAAAAGACCAGCAAGCCCAAGAATCCCTTACGGTGTTGAAGGCGCGTACAGCCGTGGATACGATCTCTTCCCAAGAGCTTTCCTTTTCAGAGACGATCTGCCGGCTGGCTGCTGCCATTGCGTTTCGCCCTGTTCGTCTGCGTAACGACGGCGAGCTTTTTCGGGAGGATCGCCGCCGCTTGGAATCGATTTGTACCAATGATGAAGAACCTTCGCTCAATACCTGTTTATGGGTGGCTGAAGGCTTGCAATGGATCGTCCGCGTCGATAATGAATTGCGTGTCGGTGATCTGGACTCGGTGATAAACGCGAGCCGTCCGGATCGGCATAAACTTGTTTTTGATTGGCTTATGTCCGGGAAAGATACGGCTTCGGCGAAAACGATTGTGGAGAATATGCTGGATGAATTGCCCTGCGGCTCATGGTTTTCCATTAGGGAGTATATCGCCTATGCACGCAAGGCTTCGGGCCGTTCCTTTTTACCCTCATTAAAAATGGCCGGCACCCACTATGAATATAGTTTTTCCTCAGCCGACAATCAGTTCGACATCAAGCTTTCCCGCATTCTGGAAGAGAGTTTTTTATGGCTCGGTGTGATCAATCACGGTTATGACGGGGGTAGTTCCTGTTTTCAGATTACGGAGCTTGGTCATGCCTTGTTGACGGGCGGCTTTACGGCGGAGCTATGCGCCCGGTATCCGTCGTGGGCGAATGATATTCTTGTGCAGCCCAATTTTGAAATTATTGCCGATGTGCAGCATATTGACCCTTTATTGACGACGCCCTTGGACGCCTTTGCCCTTCGCGTGAGTGACCATCCCTTGTTGGTGTACCGCCTTGACCGAGACAGTTTTTTGGCGGCCATGCAGCGCGGACACAGTGCGGAACAGTTCATCACGTTTTTAATGAATCATAACCGCGGCGAGCTGCCCGAAAATGTGTTGATTACCTTGCGCGACTGGTGCGGCATGGCGAAGCAGCTGCGATTACGAACCTATCATGTTATTGAATCGGAGGATCCCTTGGTGATTGCCGAAATTGAGCATCACCGGCAATGGCGTGAACATGTGCAGCCCATTGATCCGCATCATGTGCTTCGCTATCAGGGGCTCACCCGCGCCGAGATCAAGGCTGCTTTGGAAAAAGAAGGCTATATTGTAGATCGATGAGACAGGTTCTATGCTGTTGTTCGTCGCGCCGTGTTTGTCCTATTGTTTTGGGTTGAAAGGAGCGTTGTCGCATGGAGATGCTGTTGAAAGCTGCCGGTTCCGATTTATGGAGGCATCGTTTCCAGGGGCTTCCTTTTCTGCTCAGCACGCTGATTTGTCGCTTCCTCTATCGGCTTAGTTGGTCGTACACGGATTTCTCTTCCGGTTCAACCTATGCCCCTTCCCTGATGGAATTGTTGCTTGAGTTTTTCAACTATCTATTGGTGTCCGTTCTCTATGCAGCGATTTACGCGCTCTTTCTCGCACCCCTAGGCGCGGCTGTTGCCCGTCCCCTCTGGAAATACAAGGGGTGGCGTGATGGGCTTGCACGATTTTTTTTGCCGTGGTTAATCTTGAATCTCTTGCTGGTTACATTGATGAATATTGAGTTCCGCATGCAGATGGAACAGCAAGAGGAAGCGATCGTTTTAATTCAGAGCTTGGAAATCTGGAGCGCCGTCCTCTTTTTTCCCATCGGCGCCGGGATCATGTATTGGGGCGAGCTGCGGTGGCAGGAATTGCCCATGGCGCTGCGTCCTCTGCTGCGCTATTTCAAGTATAGCTGTTTAGCGCTGGTGATCGCGTTGTTTCAACATGATATTGAGGTGCAATGCGCTCTGATTTCCTTTGACAACACTAAGCTGCAGCTGCTCTTCCAAACTGTACTAGATATTCCTTTACTGATTACAGACCTCTATATTTTTATTTTGCTTTGGCGCATTTTCATGTTGAACCAACAAAATCCGCCAAGCCTTGATGAGGAAGGGATCGATTTTTAATGATGAATCGCTCTGACCAGATGAAACGCAATAGGGCGGTGATCCCCCTGAGCTTGGCGCCTCTTCTTTGTGCGTCTCTTTTGTGCTGGTCTATAGCAGCGCTGCCCGTCAGCGCACTGCCCTGCATTGACGAGGACGCCGCCATTTCCTTGACGGGCGCGGAGATCATCGCCCGCGTGCAGGTGCAGCATATAAAGCACGCCTTGCGCCCGGCCGATATCAATCGTATTCAACACGGCGCGCCGCCGCCGTTGAACCCTTATTATGGGGTGATGGAAATCCGAGAGACAGTGCCGCCGGTTAAAGACCGCCGCGTCATTTTAGAAGGGATCAGCACCGCTGCTTGGATGCCCACGCAAGGAAGCGCCGGCATTGTGCTGTTGAGCCGAGATGACAAGGATCTGAATCCTACAGGTCTTTTTCCGTCCATGAACTTTCTGCCTGAAAAGAAGATCAAAGATCAGCTCATGACGGCCTTCCCCTTTGATAAGGGCATGTTGATTCCCTCCGATTGGATATGGGACTGTCTACGTGCTCTTGTCGTCGCGGATCCTGCAATGACCGATGAAGAGAAGATCGAATTGTACACGGATTTTTTATTGGATGCGCACTGGGAGAAAAAAATTGTAGGTCTGTTTTTTTTGCTCCATAGGCAAGATGCCGTGATCCCGTGGTCTGCCCGGCCTTTCTCGACGCCCTCCATAAAAACAAAGGGAGCCGTTCGTGGAATGATGAATCCTCTTATGGTGTGCATGACGATGCTCGCCCTTTATGGGCAGCCGGAACAGATTCCGGGGGCGTTGGATGCCATTTTGGAACTCGTGGCGGACGATGCGGTTCAATTGGATAAAGAACATGCCTTGTCTTGTTGTGCCCGTCTGATCCGCCGCGCCGCCGATGAGGCTCGCCCGTCCCTGATGGAATCGCTGTTTCTATGCGCTGTGGAAAGAGAGGGCGTCAGCAACGCTTTCGTTGATAGCCTTGGGCTTGTGGAAGAGTTTTTGGATGAATTATCGGAATCGGAGCGGGCATCCTTGGTGAAGTCTTTGTTGTGGCATTCTGAAAACTTTCCGCTGCTGCGCAATGAAAAAATACTTGCCGAGTTTTGGAAAGCGCTTTATCAGCGGCACGACAGGGCATTACCTGAGTTTTTAGACGCCTTCTTGGATGATCCCGCAACTGAGCTGCCGCACTTTTCCACGTCGCCGCAGGTGTTGGAAGAATTGGTGGCTGTTGCAGAAAAGCTTCACAGGGCTGTGAAAGTATGGAATACGCCATGAATAGACCGTACCCATCACCGGAAGCTTTGTTGGAGAAACAAAGTTCTTGGCTTCGGCTTTTGGATAGGTTAACGCCCAATCCCTTGGCGGCCCTTGATGATCCCGCCGCTGCACTGCGTGACGCGCTCCGGCGTCCCCTGGGTATGGATCACCCGGCGCTGCAGTCTTTCCGTCGCGGCGAGCGGGTGGCGCTGGTTGTTCCTGACGCTTCGAGAAAGGCGCAGCTTTCGGTGCTGTTGCCCGAATTGCTGGATCAGCTGGCGGACTGCGGCATTCGCGAGGAAGACATAAGTTTCTTTTTTGCCTTGGGTGTACACCGTCCGACGACCAGGGAAGAGCAGCGTCTGATCTTAGGGGCGGAGGTCTACGGGCGTTTTCATGAAAGGTGTATCAATCATGATGCGCGTGACGATAAGGCCTTGGTATTTTTAGGAGAGACCCGGCGCGGCACAGCTGTTTATCTGAACCGCTCTGTTATGGAACGGGAACATGTCATATTGCTGGGATCGGTGGTGCCTCATTATTTTGCGGGCTTCGGCGGGGGCAGAAAAGCCTTGGTTCCCGGCCTAGCCGGAGCGCAGACTATCGCCCATAATCACGCGCTCAACCTGCACCCCACGGAGGCGCGTTTGGATCCTCGTGTGCGCATTGCTGCCTTGGACGGGAATCCTGTGGCGGAAGATCTGCTCGAAGCGGCGCGTATGGCCCCGCCCGATTTCATCATCAACACGGTGCTGACGGGGTCAGGCGCGCTAGGCGGTCTGTTTGTAGGGGAACTGGATGAGGCGCATCGTGCCGCCTGCCGACTTTCAGCAGAAACCTTTTGTGTGCCCATTGAGGCGCGTGCCGATCTGGTCATTGCTTCTGCCGGAGACGCACCCGACTTTGTGCAGAGCCATAAGTCCTTGGTCAATGCCTTTGCTGCCGTGAAGCCTGAGGGCAGGGTGATCTTATTGGCGCCGGCACCTGAAGGTCTCGGCGGCAGGGGCTATCAGGAATTTTTGCAGATGGGACATCCTGACAAGGTCATTGAGGCCTTGCGTAGAGAAGCGGACATCAATGGGCAAACGGCCTTGTCTACGTTGGAGAAAGCGCCGCGGGCGCTGTTGGTGACGCAGCTTTGCGAGGAAGATGTCCGTAAGCTTGGGATGACGCGGTGCGATGATTTGGAGCACGCCCTTCGCTGTGGGCGGGAACACTTTCGGAAGGAGGGGGTATCTCATCCGACGGGATATTGGATGCCCCGGGCAGGGACGACCGTTCCTTTGCCCAGCACGGCGTCGGCGCTTTAGTCTATGACCGGCGCCGGCTCTTCACGGGTAGAGCTGCCCAGATCAAGGGGGATGTGCATCCACTGGGAAGAACGAAAAACCAAGGCAGTCAAGATGAGGCGCAAGATATGGCTGGAAAATACGGCGATCCAGATTGTTTGGGCGCTGAGCATTCCCATCATGTTGAAAATTTGGCAGAGCCCCAAAAGCACAACAATTTGGGTGGCGAAGGCGATGACCATGGGCGGCCGCGTGGCGCCGGCTCCTTGGAGCGCTCCCGTTTGCGCTTGATTAATGGCGAACAACACGCCGGAGACGGCTAAGAAGCGCAAAAGATCAACGCCATAGCCGCGCACCGGTTCTTCGGTTGCGTTGAAGAGCCCCAGCAGCATGTCCGGCGCGACCCAGAAGAGAAGGCCTACGAGTACTGCCCAAGAGGCGCCCAAGAACGCTGCCAAGGTGACGCATTCCTTGCCCCGTTGTGCTTTGCCTGCGCCGATATTTTGGCCCATAAGCGTGCTGGAGCCGTTGCGCAGTCCGAAAGCGGGCCATGCGATGAGTGAAAAGAGTTGGGTGTAGCAAATGGTATAGGCGGCTTGGACGGCAGCACTGTTTGGCAAGGAACTGATGTACCAAATGAGCAAAACGCCGGCAATATTGAGGAGCACGCCTTGGATGCCTGTGGGCACGCCGATTTTGATCATACTTTGCAGGATGCGCATGTTGATGCGCAGATGAAAACGTTTGGGCGGCTGGATGATCATACGTCCGGAATAAATGAGATACAAGCCGACGGCACAGCTGACAATGGGAGCTAGAACGGTTCCGAGCCCCGCGCCTACCACGCCCAGGGGCGGGAAAGGCCCCATACCTGTGATGAGAACGATACTGATGACGATATTCAGGATGGTGGTCAAGACGCCGAGTTTCAGCGGTGTTCTCGGATCACCGGAGGCATTAAAGGCTCCGGTAAGGAGAAACATCAGGAACAGGGGGCTGCCGCATAAAAAGAGGAGGCGCAGATAGGGCAGTGCATGGCGCTGCACTTCGGGCGCGACTTCCAAGAGGCGCAGCAGACCCGGCGCGCAGAAATAGCCTATAGGCGCAAGAATGCACAGGAGCGAGACGATGGACGCAAGCAGGGCATTATGAAAGACTTCGCTGATCGCGGCGCGGTCTTGTTTGCCCGCATGGTGTGCGATCAACACATTCATCCCTTGAAAGATGGAAACCACGAGAATGACAATGACCATAAACATCTGCCATGCTACGCCGATGGCAGCATTGGCAGCGTTATCGGTCGATTCTACGAATCGGCCGACGAGGACATGATCAATAAATCCATGGGTACCATTGACGAGGTTGAGTGCGACGAGGGGCCATGTGAGAATCCAGACGGAACGGAGTCTGGATCCGGATATAATTCTTGGATCAAAGGGCTTCAAGAAATCTCATTTCTTTTTTCGAATCACGGGCTTGAGGTGTTGGCAGGTATCAGGATGCAGGACAAAGGGCTTTGTATTTGGTTATACCATGATGTTAACACGGATGCCAAACCAAATTAATCCCCGCTCCGTGTGTGATCCTTGGTGACTGTGATAAAATGACCGGATAACACTATTGGGACTCAGGAGAATATTCAAATGAAAGTTGGGCTTATCGGATTCGCACGGTCTGGAAAGACCACGATATTTAACGCACTTACCGGCGCAACAGCCGAGGTAGGCGCCTATGGCAATCGCGATGCCAATGTAGCGGTGATCAAAGTACCTGATGCCCGCATCGACGTGTTGGCCGAGATTTTCGAGCCGAAGAAAAAGACCTTTGCCGAAATTGAATTTATTGATATTGCGCCTGTGGAAGGATCAGAAAAAGCGCTGGACAATGCTGCCTTGAATTTGCTAAAGAATACAGATGCCTTGGTACATGTGGTGCGTAATTTTAAAAATGACAATGTGCTTCATCCTCGGGAAAAGGTTGATCCCAAGCGGGACGTTCTTTCGCTGGAAGAGGAATTGCAGCTTATCGATTTGATCATTATCGAGAAGCGTTTGGAACGGCTCGAAAAAGAACATAAAAAAGACCTCGAATATGAGTTGTTGTCCCGCTGTAAAGACCAGTTGGAATCGGGCGCACCGCTGCGCAGCTTAGAACTGAATGCCCACGAAGAGGGCTCCTTGCGTAATTTTACCTTTCTGTCCCAAAAGCCCATGATGATTTTGGTCAATAACGGGGAGGAAGCAATTGGAGAGGAAGACCCCTCGGGACTGGGCGAGCTTGCAGATTCCCTCAAGCTGCAGGCTATGGACTTATGCGGCGCTTTGGAGATGGAGGTGAGCGGACTGAGCGAAGAGGAACAGGCCGCTTTCCGCGAGGAATTAGGGTTGGGGGAGGCGTCGCGAACGCGCTTTATCCAATTCGTTTATGATCTGCTCGGGCTTGTCAGCTTTTTAACGGCAGGCAAGCCGGAAGTGCGCGCTTGGACCATACGCAAAGGGACGCCTGCAGTGGATGCGGCCGGCGTCATCCATTCCGATATTAAGCGCGGCTTTATCCGAGCGGAGACGGTGGCGTATACCCATTTCATTGAGGCAGGTTCCATGGCAAAAGCCAAAGAAAAGGGCTGGGTTCGCTTGGAAGGCAAAGAGTATGTGGTTCAAGACGGCGACATGCTTTTATTCAGATTCAACGTCTGAGGCGCTTGCCGGCGCCCGGGAAAAGTGAAGGGATTCGATTGTGCCGTCCAGCTGCGGCCAGTGGTCATAGTCACGATCCACGGGATGATCATTGATCCCTTTGATCACCCAGGTACCTTTGGGCGCGTTGAGATCGTAGTGGATTACGGTGCCGTCCAGTCCTGTGAACCGAGTCTGTAAATCAGCCTCATTTTCGTTTGTCTTGCGTATATCCTTTAAAAGCGCTGCTGCGGTGTCGTCATAGCCGGGAAATAAGGCGAGGAGTCCCACGCCGTCTTGGTCATAGACAGCGATGAAGAGGCGCTGCGCTGTGTGGGCAGTATATACGCGCCATCCCCCGCCTTCGGCGATGGGACTATAGGCGGCCGGTACATGAACACTTCCATTGGCGCAGGCAAATCGGGACCATAAACCTGTAGCATTCCAAGAAAACCAACGACCTTTGCCGGTGATATAAAAACAGTCTTCGTATTGCGTTGCTCCGTCAGCGAGAAGGAGGGTCATGGGGCGCGCAATAATATGGGAACGGAAGCCGCGGTTCGCGCCGCCTGCACTCAGCAGATAGCCGGGTCCGCCGCTGTAGATCTCGGGACAGGCGGAGGGGCCTCGGCCGAAACGCAGTTCATAGGGACTTTCTTTTGCCAGTGTCCACCGCGCCACATCCCGGGGCAGGCGGTAAGGAAGGAGTGCCGCTATAACTGCATGGGTCGAATAATGGTCTGTTTCCTGTTCCGGAGGCAGCCTATAGCCGTCCAGTTGCAGCCACGCCGCCATATAGGCGCGGTGTGGATCGCCGTTAAGGCTTTGCGTGGCGGCTTTTGAGTAAAGCCGTCTGAAGGGTGCTGACCTGCGTAAATCAAGACTGCCAAGGGCGTATTGCAGATTCATGATGTCGAGCAGATAGCGCGCTTTGCTTCGAATGGCGGCGGATTCAGCGAAGGCGTCAAGGTTCAGCAAGGCTTGGATGGTGTAGCCTGCATAGGGGATCGCGTTAAATTCGTAGATACCCTCTTGAATGAGTAACTCCAAAAACGCTTCGAGCCAAGCTCCCAAACCGTTATGGTCGTTATCATGGATCTCAGGATCATAGCCGCCCTTGTCTTTGTGTTTTTTGAGCCATTGATTTTTAAGGTAACGGCTTCCCTCGGTCATGAGCTGGTGATTTTCGGTGTCTAAAATCAAGCCGTAGCTGCGCGGCACGGTAAGGAGGGGTGTCGCGCCTTCTTCCGTCAACAAGACCTCCACCAAATGGCTGCAGCTTTGCAGATAAAGGCGTTCGGGCTTGTTGCCGAAGAGATAAAGTACTGTGGTGAGCGTGGTAAGGGTGAAATCATAATCGCCTTTGAACAACAACCAATTGGAACCGACTCCGCTCCAAGGCTTGCAGTTCATGAGGTAGTTGTTGCTCTCCTCAATGTCGCGGTTGCACGCGAGTTTGGCGAGAATAACGCGGGGCGCAGTAACTTTGCCTTGTTGTTTCCAGTCGGGGAAGTTGCTCTCACTCCATTGCTGTACGACGGGATATCGGCACCCGGCGCTGTCATCTGCTCCTTCGGGCTGGGCGGGAACGGGAGCAGGTTCCGGCATCAATGCGCCTAAAGGAACAGGCGCCATATGGCTGCGCCCTGCTCCGAGTATGTTCAAAGCTGGGTCGGGCAATAGGGATGCCCCTGAAGATGCGCAGAACATAAGTACGGCGGCCCATAGGCGCCATTGCATTGGATAGCAGCGTGTAGGTAAAGCGTTCATATGCCAATCAGACTGTGGCGCATCTTCCTTCGTTTCATTCACGATCTCTCCGGGTTGGGGTTACGCTGTCGTCTTCAAATATGCTACACTTTGCGGTAGGGTGTAGATCTAGAGGCGGCGGCATGGTTGTCACTGTTAAACGAAGCTCAAAGATAGTGGAAAGTAAGGACATGGATATACCGTATTACCTTCAGTTGTTGGAAAAATTCAAGTCAATCCGCGTAATGGCGGTTGGCGATATTTATTTGGATGAATACGTTCACGGCGCTGTAACGGAGATTAGTTTGGAAGCGCCCATACCGGTCTTTGAGGTTCATGAACGGCGATATAATCCGGGCGCTGCCGGTAATGCGGCGTGTAATGCGGCGTCCTTGGGCGCCAAGGTCTATATGGTGGGGGTCATCGGTGCTGATGTGAACGGCGGCATCGTACGCGAAGAATTTGAAAAGCGTCTTGTGGACACCTCCTTTTTGGTGGAAGATCCCGAACGCCCTACCAATACCTATGGCAAATGGCGTGCCGGCGGACACAATATCCCGAGTCAGGAAGTTTTGCGTACCGATACGCCCCGCCCCAAAATGATTTCAGGCGCTGTCGAGGCGCAATTGATCGAAAAGATTTATGCCGCCGCGCCGCCGGTGGACGCCATCATGATAGGCG
>JAAYJI010000290.1 GCA_012523015.1 Candidatus Hydrogenedentota bacterium | reverse complement strand
CAACTGCGTCATGATTGCCTCAGCGAAATTCATAACGCTGTCGTGTCCGCCCAACACTGGCTGGATTACAGTTACGGTGTGCAGCGCATCTCGGGCGAATCTTTGTCCAACACCGTCGGTCGAACCGTCCCCTAGCAACACCGCTCTGTGCCGCAGCAGCGCTATCTGGATGAAGACATTCATACCGGTTTGGTACCCTTGGAAGCGTTGGCAAATCGGCTGGAGCTGGATCATAGCCCCATCACCCGTATTTTAGACATCTACGAAACGACGTTTCACCGCGATCCCCGTGAAACAGGGCGGAATCTCCGTACTTTTAGCACAGAAAAACTCTTGCTTTATTTGAAAGGGCACACACACTTCAATAATAATGGCATAGGGAAACAACCATGTAACGAAGGTCATAACTATGGGCGAACAAGATAAACCTACCTATTCCATTGTGGTGCCCGTATACCGTTCGGAAAACTCCTTGGAAGCACTGTGCACCAGAATACTGAAGGTTTTTGACGAACGGGGCGATACGGTAGAAATTGTGCTTGTCGATGACTCTTCACCCGATCATTCCTGGAAAAAGATGCAGGCATTGCGCGCGCAGGATGAACGGATACGCATTATACGGCTTGCCAAAAACTTTGGACAGCACAATGCCTTGATGTGTGCTTTTGCGCATGTCCGCGGCGAACTGGTCATTACGATCGATGACGATCTCCAACATCCCCCTGAGGAGATCCCCAAACTTATTGAAGCCTATGAGCAGGATTCTGAAGCGGACATAGTGATTGGCGCGTATATACACAAGCAGCACAACTTAATCCGCCGCTTGGGCACCCACGCCATGAACCAGTTCAGTGCCTTGGTTTTGGGTAAAGATCCCAAACTGGAAATGACCAGCTTCCGCTTAATCAGGCGCTTTCTCATCGATGAAATGGTTTCCTTGAATCTAGAGCGGCCCCGCATTGGGCGCGTATTGCTGGAGCTGTCATCCCATGTTATTAATACGCCCGTAATCCATGATGAACGCAAATATGGAAAAAGCGGCTATAGTCTGTCCCGCCTGACCAAAGCTTTCATTAGCAACGTCCTCAATAATTCTGCCATCCCTCTAAAGCTGATCAGCAGCTTAGGATTATGCAGCGCCGTTGTCAGCTTTTTATTGGGCTTCTTTTACTTATGCCGTTATTTTTTTATCGGCACCACCGTCGCAGGATGGACAACCCTCGTGGTGATCAATCTCTTCCATTTTGGCCTCATCCTTCTTTCCGTGGGTATTATCGGCGAATATTTGATCCGTATCCTCCGGGAGGGTAAAGGGCTGCCCCAATACGTAATTCGAGATAAAGAACTTTGAAAGCAAAAAATACCACTAAAAAATATGTTTTGATACTCCGCCTTTTAGTGCTCCTATTCTCCGTTGGACTACTCATTAAAATGGTGGATTTCCGACTCGTATGGCGGCATATTGAAGATATCCCTTATTACATCTTTATTGCATTGGTAGGCATTGGCATGGTGCGCGCTTGGTTGAGCGGGCTGCGGTGGCGGCTGATCAACCCGGACGTGAGTAAACAATTGAGTCAATGGCAATACTTTCGATTTTTAATGATTGCCCACACCTTCAACCTCATTATGCCGGGCTCACTGGGCGGCGACTTTGTGAAAACAGCGATGGCATTAAAAACCGTAAAAAATAACCGTGCCCACAATCTTATCGCCATTGTTGCAGACCGCTTCATTGGCCTCTTCTCCATCATTATGTTGGGATCGTTGGCGATGATCTTTGCCACGAAGATACCGGACCGCAGCGTCTTTTATCGTTCTTTCGGCTTTCTCATCTTCGGCTTTTCGAGTGTTATCCTGGTCTCCACAAACAAATTCATTTTAAAACTTGTGGAAACTATTTGTTCTCATTTCGGAAGGCTCGGTCGATTTTTAATCTCCTTCTTAAATACTTGGCGCAGCGCACTTCTATTTTTCCGCCAAAACTATTTTCGCGTCTTTCTTGCTCTCCTGCTCTGCCTGCCGATTCACGGCATTGTCTTTTTGACCAAATTTGTAGTGGCCAAATATATGAACATTCCGCTGACATTCTTTGATGTGTGCGCCATCCAAGCGCTGGTCTGGGTCATCGCTGCAATACCCATTACCATCTCCGGCGCCGGGGTACGCGAATTGACCGTCATTTATTTTCTGTCCTTTTATGGGGTCGAGGCGGAAGCGGCAACAGCCTTGTCCATGTATTCCTATATTGTTGCAGTATTGCTTGGCTTCATCGGTATTCTTTTCCTTTGGAATGGAAACATTGCACTTCCCTTCCGACAAACATCCCTTAAAGCACCTTCCTGTGAAGAGGGGGAAGAAGCTTAATTATTTTTCAACGATTAGAATTGAATTAGGAAAGCAATGAAACGCATTCTGTTGACCATCGCCAGTTTTTTACTCTTTGTTAAACGGGAATTGACCACACAGCAGCGTATATCCCTATGGAATACCCTTAAGATGTGGCGACGCGGTTTTTCCCGTAATGCGATCATCTATTACGATTTTAAGCGCTTCGATCGTTCCCTATTTCTCACCGATTATGAAATGTATACCAAGGTGGTCAAAATCAATCTTGGCTATACAGAATTGATCAATAACAAAATTGCTTTTAACGATTTGATTTCATCGGTAGTACGCACCGCCAAAGTTCACGCTTATATCGAAAAAGGCCGTCTGATCCCCCATCGCGAAAAACCCGGCATTGACAGCGTAGACGCGTTGAAGGCCCTTTTAAAGTCCGGACAAAAATTAATCTTTAAAGGCTTTATCGGCGGCTTCGGTAAGAATGTCTTCGCCCTTTCTTGGGAAGACGGTTCTTTTTATCGCAACAACACGCCTATTGAAGAGGCTGAAGTTGAAAGCATCGTACAAAACTGTCATCACTATTTGGTTTGTGATTTTGTTTATCAAGCCGCCTATGCCCGCGACATCTTCCCTCATTCCGGCAATACCATTAAGTTCCTGACCATGATTGATCCGGAAAATAAGGAAGCCTTTATCGCTACTGCCATGCACCGCTTTGGCACGAAACAATCTGCGCCCGTGGATGCCGTGGGCAGCCAGGGATGCTGCGCCGCTATTGATTTGGAAACGGGTGTATTATATGATGCTAACCGAGTAGAAAATAGCAAGGTTATTAAAATCACCTCTCATCCTGACACGAACCAAGCCATAGTAGGCGTACAAATACCGAATTGGAACACCTTGTGCGAGGAAGTATGTGCCCTCGCCAAAAACTTTAGTTATATCAACTATATTGCTTGGGATGTATTGGTGCAGGAAGATGGGTTTGTCGTCCTAGAAGGCAACACAAACTCCGGCATTAATCTGTTTCAGTCTTTTAAGCCCTTGTTACTAAATCCTAGAAACAGAAAATTTTACCGGCACCATGGGATTATCCGCAATTTGCCGGACACTGAATGAGTAAGGTACTGCACTGAACGAAAATGCATAAACACAGGGATTTGAAGAGAATGATATGACCAACACAACATCAGTGCGCATCCCTTTCAATCGTGTGAGCCTATCGGGCCGTGAGCTGGAGTATATGCAGCAAGCAGTGGAAAAGGGTCACATTTCCGGTGACGGACCTTTCACGAAAAAATGCCATCAGTTTTTTGAGGAACGGCTGGGCGTCGAAAAGGCACTGCTTACCACGTCCTGCACCCATGCCTTGGAAATGAGCGCCATACTCTGCCATATCCAAGCGGGCGACGAGGTTATTGTACCTTCCTTCACCTTTGTGTCCACCGTCAATGCCTTTGTGTTACGGGGAGCCAAAGCAATTTTCGCCGATATCCGTCCGGACACCCTTAATATAGACGAAAGCCGTGTGGAAGCGTTGATCACGGACCGAACCAAAGCTATCGTTGCCGTTCATTATGCCGGTGTGGCTTGTGAAATGGATGCACTCTTAGACATTTGCCGGCGCTACGGACTGGAACTCATCGAAGACAACGCCCATGGTTTGTTGGGAAAATATAAGGGGCGCTACCTTGGTACTTTTGGCGCCTTTGCCACCCAAAGTTTTCATGAAACCAAAAATGTAAGCTGCGGCGAGGGCGGTGTGCTGCTGATCAACGACAAGCAATATGCAGACCGCGCAGAAATTATCCGTGAAAAAGGAACCAATAGAAGCCGTTTCTTTCGGGGTCAAGTCGATAAATATTCTTGGGTCGATATCGGTTCCAGCTACCTTCCTTCCGATCTTCTCGCCGCTTTCCTTTATGCACAGCTGGAAAACATTGACACGATCCAGCAACAACGAAAAGCTATTTGGCAGACCTACCATGACGGGCTGAAAAACTGGGCTGCCGCGCAAGGGGTACGGCTGCCTATTGTCCCCGATCACTGCGAACAGACCTGGCACATGTTTTATCTCTTGCCGCCTGATCTGGAATCACGACAAAGATTTATCCAACATTTACGAGATCAACAGATCAGCGCTGTATTTCATTATCTTCCTCTCCACCACTCCGATATGGGCCGTGCTTTGGGCGGGATGAAGGCGGATTGTCCCGTGACGGTGGAAATGAGCGACCGCCTGGTACGCCTCCCCTTTTATAATAGCTTGAGCCCCTCAGATCAGGCACGGGTCATTGATGCGGTTAAATCATTTGTTTGCTAAGTGAAATCGTGCTATGCTGTTTTAAAAGGGATTCCTCGCAATGCTTTTTTATTTGGGGACAGAGACTTTTATATAAACTTGAATAAAGGATTTTAGGTGTGCCCGGTAAAGAGTTGCTTTTTACACTATTTGATGAATTGTATGTTGGTTATGGATTATTGATGCTTGTCTGTGTGGGGGCGGGTGTCTTTTCGCTCCTCTATTGGTATCGGCACCGTATTGATTTCACCATTGAAAAAACCTTGATCCGCGCGTTGAACGGCGGCATTTGCCTCATCCTTGTCACCCCCATACTCATCCGATTTATTTTTCCGGAACAATGGCGACATTATTTTACCTCTAGTAATCAATGGGAGCAAATGTTCTTTTTCATCCCCTTCTTGCTGGCTTTTTTCTTGACCTGGGCAGTAGGATCCTTTCTCATCGCACGATGGCGTCCATCTCATTGGTTCTTTTTGTTGTGTATTTTTCTCCCCCTGTTCTTTCTTAGCCGAGCCCTTTACCTCTATTATGTTCATCCGACTCTTTACAGCGATTTCAAACAATATTGGGATATTGCCGCCAGAATCGTTAAATATTGGGAATTCCCCCAAACACTCGGTAAGACCTATCTTCGAAGGGTATTGCCCATTTGGGCGCCCCTCATTTATTGCTTTGGAAATGGGGCTTTTGTTTACAAACTCAGCAATGTTCTTTTTCAAGCAGTTACCTTTCTCATGGTCTACCGCCTCAGTACCCGTTATTTCGGAAGGACGGCGGCGCAGCTCACGCTGTGGCTGCTCCTTTTTGTGCCGGAACTTTTATACAGCGTCGGCATCACTTCCCACGATCTTACAGGATCTTTTCTGCTCCTTCTTTTCTTGGGCTGTTACGATCTGCTCATTTTAATGAGTGTTAAGAAATATTATCTGCGTACTCTTGTGCTTGCTATTCTCGCAGGTCTTCTCTGGTTCGTTACCGATCTAAACCGCAGTTACGGCTTATTTATACTCTTGGGTATCACGGTATTTTCTCTGACTGCCCTAGTCTCTTATTGTAATCAGATGTATAAATCTGCGCCCAAACTCAAAACAATCTCTTTCCTTGTCCTTTTTCTGTTGAGTTCTTTGGTCGTGCCTCATGCAACGATGACCCTGTCTAAACAGGTTTTCGCTAAGGTGACGCAGCTCTATGGAACGACGCCGCCCATGAATCGACGTGTTCTTTTTACGTCTATCGACAATTACGACGGTACCTATTATGACCATATCAATTTACAAAATATTATAAAATCTGCCCAAACAAGTGTTACTCCCGAAAAACCTATAGAATTCTGGACTGCCTTCAGCGATAACTGGTTCCTCTCTGAATATCTGTATAATCATCTCCGCTATGTGCCGCAATGGCTGCTGCGTACCAAGAAATTATTCTCTTTGGGAGAAGACGATAACTTTTATTTTTCGGCACTCTCTATGAAGGCGCCCTTGACACCCACCTTGTTGCCCAGACGCGCCCTGTTTTTATTAACTGACGCCTTCATGTTTTTCTTTTTGGTCTTAGCCCTAATGAGTATGATCAAAGCCTTTCGCAATACGAATTGGCAGGTTCATTATTATCCGCCCTTGCTCGTGCTCACATTTCTGGTCTTTATAGTCTTGGTCTTTGGAGAAATTCAAGCCCGCTATATCTATCCCATTTGGTTGATCCTGCCCATTTATATGGGGCGTTCTCTATTGCATTACTTCGGCAAAGAAAAAGAAGCGCTTTCAGAGTGCAGTTCGCTGCGGTGGGGTGTGGCGCTCAGTGTATTCTTACTTCTCGGCGGCTTTCTTGCCGCTATGGGTGCCTATGCTTTATCTCCGAACAAAATGCTCTATATGCGCCATTGGGATACACACACTTCGGTTCCATTAAGTTTTCAACAAGTTTACGGCCCCTATAGGGATCGAATAGGCAAAGATACCATCGCCATTAGGCGAGATGAGGCAAACAAAAGATGGGATATAGATCCGCCATCTAAAAATACGCTGCGTATGATTATGCGCTTTCACTCCAAACCCCAAGCAAATGATTATGTGCTTGCAGAAAAACGCTATAGCGGTGATCCCAACAGCAGCTATTGCCTTGGGGGCATTATCCGGTGTCCTTCTGCCGGCGCCAAGGATGGACTGACGCCGAATATCTTTTCCTTATCCATAATCGTCAATGGGGAATTAAAACTGGAAATGGATCATTGTGACGCTGCATCTGCAACCTATGTCGAAATCCCGGGGCTCAAGCCTGACGGTGACGGAAATTTGCAACTCGCTTTTGGAATCCGTGCGCTGCAGCAATTCAACGGCAATTGGAAAAGTCTCAGCACCGCCAACTTCAGTCATTTTCAGCTTGTGAAAACCGCGGCCGATGAGGAGTAATCCGCAGCGCCGACTGTGGAACCATAACCGCGCCCTTATTACTCTGAAGCGGGGCTTTTAAAAAGGCTGCCGTAGGCTGCGGTCAATGCTTTGCTCTGCTGATCCCAATGGAGATGACTGCGCACATAGGATTGTGCTGCTTTCTTTCGCTCCTCTCGAGACCGGGATGCCCGTTCAAACAATGCTTCTAATTGCTCCGCGTCTGCTTCGGACAGTGTCGGCGCATCCAATAGGGCAGGATCCAACACGACGCCCAGTCCTGCTTCTTTCACGACGGCGCTGTAATCGCCGATACCGTCTGTAAGGATTAGGGCAAGATCGGCGGCAAGATATTCTCCAAACTTCGTGGGTGAAGACACCTCATTGACCGGATCGCTGCGACGGAGCAGCACCCCCACATCCGCACATGCGAGGGCGGAAGCGATCTTGTCGTGGGGCAACTCCTGTAAGCAAAACATTTCTTCGGCGAAGCCTTCTTGCGCCAGCAGCGCCCGCGCCTGATCCTGTTCTTTTTCAGGAATAAGCAACAAGAAAAACAACTCCTCCCGTATCTTTTTGAGTTGGGCGAAAAAACGGATCATCTCTTTGCCGCACTGCCACGCAGCCAAAGTACCGGCGTAGGCGATTACCAGTCCCTTTCCGTCAACACGCTCCTTGATCTCAGGCTGACAGGTATCGAAACGGGACTCGGTGACGCCGCAGGGCAGGAGTTGCCATTCTTTTTTAGCATAATCGTATTTGCGTTGAAAATGGCGGTGCATGGCATGGGACACAAAAAGCGACAGGTCCGCTTCTTCGAGAACTCGCCGTTCCATGGCTTCCAAAGCATGGACGCGATTTTCAGCCGCGCCGCCCATGCGCTCCTCTTCCGGGGATATGCCATGACAATCAAATACAAATTTGAGTTGAGGCAGGCGTTCGCGCAGAAAAAGGGAAAGGCGGCTGCAATAGAGCGCTTCCCCTTGCACCACGTCTATTTGCTGCTCTCGTGCATAGCGCTCGAGCAAATCCACGGCATGGGCCGCTTTTTGACTGTCAAGATCGATGGCAAAAAGCGAATCACTTTCAACAAGTAAGACAGGACAATTCAAGGTTTCTAATTCTTGACGATGAGCCTCTAATTTTTGCTTGTCTGATTTGGGATGCAAACAAGCAAAATGAACCAATGCCCCCCACTTCATCAACATACGGATTTGCTCTTCTATGCGGACGCGATAGCCGCCGCGATAGCCGGGCGGCAGATAACCGACAATAAGCACACGGGGATGATACCGGAGCATAAGCTTCCGTTCTTCATCGCCGATGCATGCTTTCCACGTGCTTTCAAAGGAACGGAGTATGAGAGCGTCTAAGTCTTCACATAAGGCTTGTTGATCAAAATAATGCTGCGCCCAATGGCGGGAATAGGCGGAAGCCTCTTCGCGCGCCGCATCATCGCGGCAGCCTAGAATTTGTGCAACGGCATCTTCTGTTTCCGACCAACTGAAACGATGGGGGTAAATACGATCGGCGCCTTCCCATTGGCGGATGACGGGGATGCAGCCTGTTGCCATGCTCTCCGCCACCGATTGATGAGAGCCTTCGAAATCGCTGGTAGAGAGTAAAAAGCTAACGCCTGTATACCACTGAGCCATGTCTTCGCCGTGGGCTTCAAAGATCAAAGCTTCCGGGCGGGGCAAAGCATCAATACGTTTATAGATCGATTTATACCATGCCATTTCTTCTGTTCGCTGCAGCATCCATCCATAAGCTTCGGGCCGATGTCCTTTGACGCGCAGCGAATATGAAGGGTCAACCTGCTGCAGAGCATCCAATATGGCAATGGCGAGATCCAGCCGCTTCCGCTGCGGCACGATGCCAACCATGCCCAGAACCTTGGCAGTGTCAGATGTCTTTTCCCTATTCAACACGCCGCAAGCGTCAATGGGGCAATAATAGAGATGAGCGCGTCCTCGGCGCAACACAGGAAACTCATCAATCATATGCTCATAAATGTGGTGAGACGTTAACAAGAGTTTATCGACAGCTTCCCATTTCGTGTCGTAGAGATAGGAGATGCGGTCACGGTGCTGATGTTCCTGCAGATGCAGTCTGGAAAAAAGGAGTTGCCCCGCTTTCTTATGGT
This sequence comes from Candidatus Hydrogenedentota bacterium, assembly GCA_012523015.1. Taxonomy (NCBI): domain Bacteria; kingdom Pseudomonadati; phylum Candidatus Hydrogenedentota; species Candidatus Hydrogenedentota bacterium. Next base: position 13,776 of record JAAYJI010000290.1, on the reverse strand, counting down.
GAGAATACCAGACCAAATTGCCCAGCGCCCATTCGCAAAAGATTACATCAGCCCATTGAAGGCATTCGCTGCTCTGCTTTTCAGAAGCAATGTCATGACCGGCATGTTCATCAATACGCAGTTCATAACGAGGATTATTTCCGAAGTAGTCTTGAAAGGGTCCCGTAAATTTGAGATCATGACCGGCAATGACCATACGTATCGGCCTGTGTTCCCTTCGATCAGGATAAGGCTGCTCTTTTTTCTTAGGAATCAAACGGGATAAAAGCGACTGAAGCGGCTTTTTCATGAAGAACCTCCGGGGCATTCGCAATAAATTCAAAAGGATAACGCAGAAAACAGGGGCTGTCGTCTTCGATATAAACCTCCCTGTTGCTGCGTGTCAACACGTTTTCATTGAGCTCTCCCGGTCTCATGAAAAGCGTGGCAACTAAACAGCGACGGCGCACAAAACAGGGCTTTTCCGATCCGGGCAGCAGCACTACGCCCTCTTCTTGTGCCGCGAAGTGGCTGTCTAATCCGCTGCGCCCACAGTTGGAATAGCGGAGCGCGTCCATGCCGTCGCGCAAATAGGACGGTCCATAGCTGTGCGCCCCATGTATAAGGGCTAGGGAAGCCTCAGGATGCTCTTGGCTCAGGCAAGGGATAACCTGATCAAGGGAAGTCACGGAGGCGGCGATTCCTCGCGCAAGCAGGAAGGCACGCTGTTTCTCCGCTTCAGCCCCCGTATTCAGGATATAAACGGCACAGGCAGGTCGGTTTTGCGAGGCTAATTCGTGAGCCGTCCGTTCGGGATGTTGGGCTGCCGTCAAGAGGAGCACACAGTCCTCCGCCCGATCCTTGGCGCCTGCATCCAGTCCCAGCGTCTGCGCCACAGTCTGCAAACGGTGACGGTAGCAATGACCGTCCATGATCCGACGAATACCAAGAGCGGAACGGCGCATCCACTCCCGATCATCATCCATGAGCGGCTGCAGGGCCGCCCGCGTTTCGCTTTCTGTCTTCACCTGCGGCACCAAAGCACCAAAGATCTGCTCCATCCCTTTGCTGGGTGTGGAGACGAGAGGCGTACCACAGGCGAGCAATTCAAAGACTCGCCGCGCGAACATAGTGGGCGAATCATAGACAGAATTAACGTTTAGGAAAACGCGATATTTCCGATACGCATCTAACATGGATTCGTAAGACAGTTTTCCTCGGATATAGGGTTGAAATTGTTCGGGAAATAGAAAACGTGCTTTATCGGAACCTTCGTGTCTGAACATACGGTCATAAATATCCAGTCCGAAAATGATGCTGCCGCCCAGCATATTTTCCATGTGCCGCCGCCGTTCGGGAAAGCAGTCTGCGTAGTAGGTGCCTGCAAAACAAACACGATCTTGGCGCGTTTCCTTCAACACGGGATGATGGATCGTCGGCTGCGCCGCAAAAGGCAAAGAAGCAACCCGATCATGGCCGCAGCGTTGTCTATAGGCTTCCACACAGTTTTCGTCAGTCGTAAAGATCTAATCGAACTTGACGGCAGCATTGATGAAACGGTCAAAGTTGGGCGGATCCTCTTTATTCCAAAAGACAGTAGGAATATCTTTTGTATTGCACCACTGCAAGAGCTCATCCAGTTCATTTCCTGCGGGAGAGGCGTAGGAAGCGATACGTGTCTGCCAGGAGCCATTCCCTTGCCAAGCCGATTCGACAAAGAGGAAATCGGGCGGCTCTGCCTCCAGCACCTGACGCCAGTTGTCGGGACGAAAAGAAATCATCCTGCACTCAGGATCAAAACAGGCATAAGAAAAGGTATCCAGAATAACGCCCATTTTAAGTGTGTTCAAAACGCTACGGGAAGAGGCGATCTTCCGGGGTGCAGGCATGATTAAGGAGCGCTCTTCGACAACAGAGCCAGCCGCTGCCCCATCTTCTTCGGGTGTCGGTTTTTCAAATTCTTGCTCCTCTTCTTTCTCCTGCACAAGGGGTTCTTCCTTACGCGGCACATCATCAGCCTTTGGTATAGGCACGGCGATCAGAGGAGGTACAGAGGCTTTTTCTTTCTTAAAAAGCCAAGGCGTCCAACGATAAAAAATGGGGAAGCGGGAAAGAAATCCTTTGAAACGATTGAACAAGGCGCGCAGATAAAACGCGACAATAGCAGGCGGCCATTTCAAGATAGCACGGGTATCCCGATATTCCTGTTCCAGCCGTGCCAGATCACTGCGCAATTGATCAATGCGTTGATTCAAATGAATGATTTGTGCGCCCTTCTGTTCTAATTCTTTTTTATCGGCCGTATAGCTTCGATTTAACAGGGCGTGCTCTTGCTTTAACGAGCCATGCTCTTGCTTTAACGAGCCATGCTCTTGCTTTAATAAAACAAGCTCTTGCTTTACCGTAGCCTGCTGCTGTTGTATTGCCGCAAGTTGGTTGCGCAAAGATTCATTAATGCGAACGAAGTTTTGATCGTGGAGCAATTGGACTTCCAATTTTTTGGCGCTGAGCAACAATTCTTTTTCTTGATCTTCGGCACGGCGCCGCCACGTATCCCTATCGTCCTGCAACACGCCTCTGTCCCCGCGAAATGCATTGAGGGCAGGCACGATAAGGCTTCGGTCCATCCAATCGTCGCGCGTGTAGACGACCAGAGTCTGTTCGCCGCGCCAACACGGGCCGCGCCGTGTCCGCGTATCAAAAACACGGAAGAAGGCGCAGGACCAGCCTTCCCAGTACATGGGTAAATTCGTATCAAGAAAACGGAAGGCGTGTTCGGGATCTTTCTTCGCAGGGTCTTCCGCGTAGGGCATGAGCACGATGATCATTTTAGTGGCGACACGGCCAAGCACTTCGCTGAGGATAGTCATGGGATGGGGAAAATGCTCCAAGACGTGGGAACTGAAGACGACGTCAAAAGACGGCAGTTCCGCATCCGGAGCCAACCAATCTTGTGCTTGGAAATTGAGTTCGGGAAATTTGCGGCGCCCATTGGCAATCGCCGTTTCGGATACATCAACGCCGCAAACCAGATTAGCGGGAAAATGTTGGCTGAAATAGGAGACGGCCTCCCCTTCGGCACAGCCCCAATCGCAGATTTGCAAATGGCCGCGTCGTATTTCCATCTGCAAATGCTCGGGAAGGAATTCAAGACAAAGTTCCGCGTAGGCGCGCGTATAGGCTTCGCCCCCATTGGCAGCCCAATCCTGTTGAAAGCGCTGATCCCAATAAGCCGGTGAATTGATATGAGCTGTGTCAGTCATTAAAATTCTCCACCTTCCACTTTAGAGAAATTCCGCCTGCACTTCCGGTTCGTAGACGCCATAATGAGGCTCGTCGGACAGCACCGAAAAGTAATGGGCATTTTCCACATAATCGATATAAACGCGGCGACCTTCTTCATTATAGGCCACGGCGAGAATCAGAGAGTAGTCGCCCGGAGCCACACGAAGGGCAAAGGAAAATCGGGCGCGCAGTGTTGTTCCCGCCTCAGGCGTATCACAAAAGACATGGAGCCGGTCGGTGCTAACGGAAATGATATCGAGCCCCTGTTTATTACGTATGGCAAAGGCGAGGGCAACTGCCTCCTCGGGCAGCGACGTCTTTATGGAAGCCTCGACATTAAGGGTCACCGTACTCCCAAATTCATAGGATTTCACGATACCGGGCTCTTCCGCATAGAAGGAAAAGGCGGCGACCTGCGCCTCCCCCGTTCCCCAGCGCCGCAGCGATTCTGTTCTCTGCACTTCTTCCAGAGGAAGGACGGGAAAGCTGCGCACATCTGCCAACGCCGCCGCTTTGGTTTTTTCTGTGTTGGTCTTCTTTCCCCGTCCATTGGGAGCCGTGGAGAAAATCGTTTCACTATAACGGCTGGTCACGTCCCGTGTATCGCCGTCCATCTTCAATTTGCCATCGTCAAGCCAAATTATACGGGAACAAAAGCTCCGCAAGGTTTGCAGGCTATGGCTCACCAGCAAAACCGTGGTTTGCCGTTCAAGCATACCGCGCATATGTTTCATGCACTTGATCTGAAAGGCACCGTCGCCGACGGACAAGGCTTCATCGATAATAAGAATCTCGGGGTCGATAAAAGCCTGCACCGCAAAAGCTAAACGCATTTTCATGCCGCTCGAATAGGTCTTCACAGGCTGGTTCAGGAAATCACCGATATCGGCAAAGGCGACGATGTCCTCGTACTTCTCGTCAATTTCTTTATCGGTCAAACCCAAGACAGCCGCATTTAATCGCACATTTTCTTTGCCCGTAAATTCGGGATTGAAACCGCTGCCCAGTTCGAGGAGCGCCGTGACCCTGCCCCGCGTTTCGCAACTGCCGATGCTCGGCGTCAACGTGCCCGCTATGATCTGCAGGAGCGTACTCTTTCCTGCGCCGTTGCGCCCGATGATGCCGATGCTCTCGCCTGCCTGCACCTCGAAATTCAGATCACGGAGCGCCCAGAATTCCCGAAAGAAACGACGGCGATGACCATAGATCATTTGCAGCAGCCGATGGTGGGGCGCGTCATAGATTTGGTAAATCTTACTTATGTTTTGCAGGCGCAGCGCAGGAGCATCAGAGGACATCGGCAAAGCCCTTTCTCGTGCGCATGAACCACAAATACCCCAATTGACAACAACATAGGGAAATGATAAACCATAAGATCAGGATGCCCCATTGGGGCCAAAGATTATAGACAAGAACGCGCCGCGTTTGTTCTGCAAAAACGGCGAGGGGATTGACGTAAACCACATAGCGCACAGGATAGGGAAGGCGCTCCGCTTCATAGAAAATAGGCGTCAAAAATAAGAGCATGCGCAATACAATGGTGATAAAGTGGTTCAAGTCGCGGAAGAATACGCCCAAGGAGGCGACGAGCCAACAGATGCCCAGGGTGAAAAAGGATAGGGGAATCAATACCAAGGGCAGCGCAAGGGTTGTAATACACAAGCGATTCAAAAAGAACAGGACACCCACGATGGCAATTAAGAACCAAGCCAGATTTAACATGAAACAGGTCAAATACCCGGAGAAAGGAAGGACCTCCAAAGGGAAGACAACCCGTTTCACATAGTTGGGATTGTTCACAATCAATTGCACCGACATGCCCACGGAATCGGAAAAGATTTGGTAGACCGTGAGCCCGCAAACGAGCACAATGGCGAAAGCGGCTTTCGAACTGCCCAGATCATGGCCCCAGCGCGCTTGAAAAACAACGCTGAAGATGAAGGTGTAAATGCCCAGCATGCATAAAGGCGTGATCAAGGTCCATGCCAAGCCCAACATGCTGCCTTTGTAGCGGCCCCGCACGCCCCGCACCGCTAAATGCAAAGAGAGCCGCCCATGTTTCTTCAACATGTGCAGGGGCGTACTCAAAGACTCTCTTTTCATGTAATACCCTTTTATTCCGGGCAACAGCCGCGGTAGCCGGGAAGGTAAACTCTTGACTAAACTACGATTAAGAATAACACCGGGACGAGCAGCGAAGACAGCACCCTTGGTTCACGTCACGCTAAATGTCCTCAACAGAGTATAGACGTTGATTTCACTGCCTTTCAACTTTTAGTTCCTGAAAAGCAAGGGTTTGCACTGTCATGAAGGCTTTTTATACAATGATTTTAGGCGCGCCGTGGGTACAGTGAAACGCTTTTTCCGCCGTGGCGAATCACCATTTACGCATCAGAACGGATTCTCATCGGGCGTCTGTCTCATTACATCACGCTACGTTATTGCATGAATACCTAAACAGGAAAGAAAATGCTCCCTGTACCCCAACATCCTGTGCAGCGACTGATCTTCCGAGGAATCAGAAGGACGGTGCGCAGCTTCGACGTGTACAGCCGATTCACGACTGCCGCACAAATACCCTACCACTACTTGTTGGATGGGCGGGACGGCATTGTGGCGCGGGACTTTTCCACACTCCGAGGGCCGGGTCAAAAGGGGCTCGTTTCCCTCATCTTACCCGTCTACAATGGCGAAGCCTATTTAGAGAAAGCCGTCGAATCCATACGGAACCAGAGCTATGAACAGTGGGAGCTGATCCTTGTGGACGATGGTTCCACAGACGGCACGGCCGCCTTAATCCACCGCCTTGCCGCTGAAGAACCGCGTATACGTCCCTTCCGACAGGATAACCAAAAGCTGCCTGCTGCCTTGAATGCAGGGCATAAGCTCGCACAAGGCGAATTTGTGACGTGGACCAGCTGCGATAATCGGCTCAAAGCCAACTTCTTAGAGGTGCTGGTGGCAGATCTGCAGGCGCGCCCTTGGGTAGACATGGTTTTTGGCGATATGGAGGTTATCAATGAGCGAGGAGAAGCCTACGCCGATGCGCCCTACTACCCAGGCTACCAGTACACTAAAAATCCCGGTGAAATTCTGTTGCCGGGTCATGTGTCGCTCCTCCACCGCTGGAACTGCGTAGGCGCTGCCTTCCTTTACCGGCGCGAAATCTTAGCCCTCATCGGCACGTACAGCACACACCAATTCACGTGTGAGGATTATGATTTTTGGCTGCGCGTGAACGCCCAACTCTGCCTGCGCCACAGCAAACACCACGGCTCTATTTACCAATATCGAATTCACGATCAATCGCTCACAGCACAATCAAAAACTTTGAATATTTTGGATCGACAAGCGGCCCTTCTCTGTTTGGATGAGGCGCGGCGCGATATCATCAGTTGTCCCATGGCATGGCAAATTGAGAGCGATGAAAGCGCTGCCTGCCAAGCCTTGGCACAGCGATTGAAAACGGCGATCACGGATAAGAGTCATGCCCTAAACGGATCGGATAAGACGGTAAAGGGATGGGTCTTGCCCCAAGCGTGGGTTTATATCTGCGAAAGCGCTACAGCCCTGCCCGAATCCTTTCCTACAGACTGCCACAGCGCTGTACTCCTCGTTTTGGGGGATCCGGCGCTGCCGCCTACCTTGCCGCCCATGTGGACTTTAGCGATCTACGGCGGTTCCGATGCACCACCCCTCCCCGCCTTGGAGCAGCATCGAGGTTGGATCGCAACGGATAATACGGCGTGCCTGGTCCATGCCATTCAATGCCATACGACGGCGCGTTTTTGCGCGGAAATGGAACGTAAAGCCCTCGCCTCGGAGGAGGAGACCCTGTCTTTTTCCGTCATTATTTGTACGAACCGCGAGCCTGCCTTCTTGGCGCGCTGCTTGGATGCGCTCCGTGCACAAAGCCTCTCTCCTGAAGCCTATGAAATCCTTGTTGTGAACAATGCGCCCGAGCTCCGCGACTATACATCCATTCTCAACGCCATACGCAACTGCGCCCCCCGGCTGCAAATCCGAGAAATCGCCTGCCAACCGCCGGGCTTGTCCCATGCCCGCAATGCCGGACTTCGCCATGCATCAGGGCGTATTATCGTTTATGTGGACGACGACAGCATCGCTGAGGCTAATCTGCTTGAGGTGTTACAAGAAGCCTACGCCGCCGACCCTGAGGCAGCGATTATTGGCGGCGCCATCGATTTGATGCCCCCTGATCCTATGCCCCGCTGGTTCGGCGGGAATCTCACGCGCTTCTGGTCTCAACTCACACCGAAACAGAACAGCTATTACCGCTGCTACTCATGGATGGAATATCCCTACGGCGCGAACTGGAGCGCACGGCGCGATGTGCTCCGCCAAATCGGCGGGTTTCGCAGCCACTACGGCGCAGGCGGGCGTATGGCGACCCGAGGCGAGGAAACCGTCGCAGCCTTGGCGGCGGCACGATTGGGGAAGATCATCGCTATAGAGCCCCGTGCTCGTGTGCTGCATGCCATCGAAGCGGAACGCTTCACCTTGTCCGTGTTGTTCCGCACCTGTCGCGAGAGTTTCGCCGTGCGCCGCTTATATGCCAAAGAAGGACAGCTCTCCACCACCATGAAAAAAGAAAGCGCTTTTTTCAAACGAGTCTTCCGCTTCCTTCGCGCAGGCGCGCCTAACCGAAAAGGATTGCCCTATCGCGTGGAACAACTCGCCATGCTTGCCAGTTTATGGCACAGCACCGTCTTGTTCTTTTCGGATTTGTTTTGTTACCACCTGAAACGTCCTGTAGAATCACGAAGAAGAAAATGACACCCTATCATCAACTCATTGGAGCCTGAACATGCGAGACCCCATCAAGATAGCCATTATTTTCGGCACCCGTCCCGAAGCAATCAAACTTGCGCCTTTATACCTACGTCTTTGCCGCGAACCGGAACGTTATGCGCCCCTTCTGTGGGTGACCGGTCAACATCGTCAAATGCTGGATCAAGTGCTGCAAAGCTTTGCCTTGGAGCCGCATCGAGATTTCAATCTCATGCGCCAAGGACAAAGCCTGACCGATGTGACCTGTGCCGTGCTGGAAAGCCTCCAAGAGGCATTTGCCGAAGAGCGCCCGGATATGGTCGTTGTGCAAGGAGACACCACGACGGTTTTCGCCGGTGCCCTCGCCGCCTTTTATGCGCGCATCCCTGTGGGACATGTGGAAGCGGGACTCCGTACGTGGAACCGTTTTGCGCCCTACCCCGAGGAGGTGAACCGACAGCTGAGCAGCTGTCTCGCCGACCTGCATTTTGCGCCGACGGAAAAAGCTAAACAAAACCTCTTGTCCATACGCATACCGGAAGAACGGGTTTTCGTGACCGGGAACACCGTCATTGATGCGTTGGATCTGGTGGCGGCAAAGGTGCGCAAGGAACAGCCCCTCTTGCCCGAAGCCTTCCCGCTGGAAGCGATCCGCCAAGGAGCGCCCATGATCCTGATCACGGGACACCGCCGCGAAAACTTCGGTTCCGGTTTCGAATCCATCTGCCAAGCGATTTTAACCTTGGCAAAACGCTATCCGGACTACCGATTTGTCTATCCTGTCCATCTCAACCCCAATGTGCGCAAGCCTGTGCAGCGTTATCTCAGTGAAGAGCAAAATATCCATCTCATGGAACCCTTGAGCTATGAGGCTTTCATCTGGGCGATGGATCAGGCGTATTTTCTGCTCAGCGATTCCGGCGGCGTACAGGAAGAAGCACCTCACCTGGGCAAACCGGTGCTGGTCATGCGGGATACGACGGAACGGCCTGAAGCGCTCGAAGCAGGTACCTCTATCTTGGTGGGCACCGATGCGGAACGCATCGTGCAGGAGTGTGTGCGCCTCATCGAAGATAAAGACGCCTATGATGTAATGAGCCAAGCCGTTAACCCCTTCGGCGATGGACATGCCTGTGATTATATTGCAGATGCTATTCATCGTTATTTTGCATGAGGGCGCGGCAAGGCATAAAAAAGCCGCCTGACATCGTCAAGCGGCTGGAATTGTTAATGGCGGAGACGACGAGACTCGAACTCGCGACCTCCGGCGTGACAGGCCGGCGTTCTAACCAACTGAACTACGTCTCCATAACGTATACTAACTTCCTCTGACTGGAGAAAGTATAGCAAAAGAAAGAGGGGCGTTACAAGTTTTTATCCCCCCCATTTCTTGCAGGAATGCACTGCCTCAGCAGCGGTGTTGAAAGGATGATAATCCCGCATCCGATCAAGAGACAGAGGATGATTCCCTTCATGAAAAGACCGGACAAAGGAAGCTGCGGCTGCACCGTGAGCGTAAAGGTCGGCGAAACAACACTAGAGACCTGATCCGATACGACGCAATAGAACTGCGCGCCGGAAAGCTCCCACGCTGCAGTCATAATCAAATGGGGCTGTGTCTCCTCCGCTAAAAGAAAAGTTTCTTCTCCCTCTTTGCGGTACCACTGATATTGAAGCGCACCCACGCCGCCATGGCTTTCTATGAGGAAGAGGGCGATTTTCCCCTGTTCCGCCGTCACCTCCGGGGAATCCAACGCAGATTCAACGGACAATAAAGGAAGCTTAAAAATACCATCCGCACAGCTGAAATAGATCGCGTTATCCTTAAAGCGCACGGCCTCCAAGCGCCCTTCATATTCCGCCAAGACTAAGGGGCTGCTCTGACCTTTGGGGAAGAGAAGCAATTGACTGGGCGCGTCCCAAGCCGTTGCTGTTACATAGAGGTTGGCGTCGAGGTCAACGGCAAGTCCTGTGGCGCCTGCATAAGGCTGCGGTATGGCGGCAAAGCCGTGTCCGTCCCCTTCCAAGCCTTCAAGCATAGGATCCGCCAGGGCAGCTTCCAGCTCAGCGACACTCCACCGGAATAGGAAGGCGGATTCGCCGTAACTGTAACCGGGCGCATAGTAGAGGTTACCCTCCGTGTCGAAGACCATGGGACCGGGAGAATCGTCTAGGTCTCCGAATTGCAGGGGCGGCAAGGTCTCCAATTGTCCTGAGGCGTTGACAGTGCTGTAAAAGAGCGCCGCCGGTCCCCAAGTAACGGCAGAGCCTGAAGCGAAGAATTCGCCGGAATGTCGTGCCGTCGCCCCCCACAGACTCGCGCCATAAGGAGCCTCGAGCAAGGGCGCGACAGATTGCGGTGCCTCAATGGGATAGTAATAATAGTTGGCATCGGCGCGGAGCGCGTCACCGCCGTCATTGAAATACACATAGCCGTCTATACAGCTCATGACGGAACCGGCCCAAATATCTTGAGAATCAAAGACACGGAACGGCGCTTCGCCCTCGGCGACACGATAGACTTCCAGCTTGGTGCCCCAAGCGCCGTCGCCCACGGTGTAATGGAGTGCGCCCGTATGGTCCCAGTCAAAACTGATCAACACAGCCGCAGCAGAGGCAGGAAAAGCATAATAGCTTTCCACAGTACACCCGTTTAGGGGGATAGGCGCGGCACTTTGCGCCCAAGAGGCGGAAAATACAGGTGCAACGACAAGACAGGCGAACAGAACAACGGAGCGGAAAAGGACATGGACAGACAGGGAAGGAGCGCAATTCATCAGGAAACCCTCGTTTCTAGTCAGGCTTCACCGTCGCCACAGACCGCCAAATCACGAAGCGTATCACAGAGACACACTTCGCGGCAGGCAGCTGTATGGGAAGAAGCCCAAGCCAATTCCCGGCAGGTCTTCGGACTTACAGGCAGTTGCTTTACGCGTTTCCTACTTGACACCGCTTCCCAATCCCATCCGATGGGATCAGTGCGTTTCGCATGGGCAATCTCTGCCTATGCTTGTGCTTTCGTTCCTGTTTACCGCTGCGGGGCAGTTCCGGATTTACACCGGATTCCCTCTTAGCATCAGAGCGACTATCGCCCTGTGAACCGGTCGCGCTACTATACCACGCTGATTATTTTAAAATCAACCGCTCTTTTAGGGCAGATATTTTTCTAAGAAGAGACGCTCCGCTTCATTGGTCCACGCGCCTTCTTCACTTAAGGCAGCGGCAATTTCGGCCTCTGTTTCACTAAGCTTTTCCAGAGGCGTCAATGGAAAAGACGGTACTTGCGTATAGATGATAATTTTGCCGGGATACCATGCTTCCTTGACTGCCGTCAAGCCTTTATGGGCCGCATCCAATCCGCCAATCGCCGCCACACTGCGGTTACTTTCCAACTTCTTACTTTCAACCATAGCGAGAACGGCGCGCAGATCACGGATGCGGCTGCCGGAACAGCCTATCATTTTTACGCCCGCACAGATCTTATCAATGCTAACCAAAGCTTTGGTGCCCGTTGCGAGACCGGCAAAAAGATTGACAAAGCCCTTGGCACCGGTCAGGCTTACCGATTGACGCACCAAGGCAGGTACGGGAGCCATTACGGCAATATCCGTATAGCCTTCCGCGCCGCCCAGCGCTTGGATGCGGGCGTTCATGGCGTCTTCATTCTCAAAATCACCGGGAGCCAACGTGATCAATTCAATATTCCGTGCCTGTGCCATGGGGCCGAAGCGCGCCTCAATATGATCAAGCCGTTTGCGGTCGAGATCCGTGACGACGACGCGGCTCAACGCTCCTTCCGTCTCAATGGCGCGCTGCACGTGCATTTGCCCCATGGGACCGCCGGCGCCTATGAAGAGCCCCCTGCCGCCGGGCAAGAGGTCATGCCGTTTATTAATCTGTGCAATAGCTTCCAAGCTATCGCCGCCGCCCAGATAGCGTTTGTTTTGGTAGTGAATCGCCCCCACATCCAGCATCGCTTCACCGCTCTCGCTCGGGTTGCCCAGTAAAAACATGACGCCGTTGGGATTCAGTCGTTCACCTAAAGTCTCCACCAGCGCCGGCGACGGCGCCGTGATAATGATGTCGTCGTAGGTGTCTATACCAAGCCCCGCCAAGCTTGAAGGAACGAAGTCGGCTTTGGGAAATTGTTTTCGAAACTCGTCACCTTGATCGGAAACGACCAGTTGTTTTTCGCCCGTAGGCTCCACACGATCCTCCAGGGCATAGGACATTTCCACGCACGCCCAAGGTTCGCTGAGCGCCGCTTCACTGTAGCCAGTATCCTCTTGGACGGGCAGCAAATAGCAGCCTTCATCACCGTCAAGACCGCGCTCGTCCAGATAGGCATATTCCGCCAAGCCGCCGGGAATCATATAACCAAAGGCGTAGCCCACGCCTTTATAATAGATGTCTGCCTGCACGATAAAGCGCTGTCCCACAGTGAAGCGGTCTTTCCAATCTTCGCCCACAGCGACAAGGGTCGCCGCACATTCATGACCGAGAACCGTGGGATCTTGTTTCAGGTCACGGCCGCGCAGACGCGGATGGTTGCCGCCTTGATTGATAATTTTCATATCGGAAAGGCACAAGCCCAGTGCATCGATACGCAGCATCACCTCATTCTTGGCGGGCTGACGGAGGGGCACCACAACGGATTCGCCGTTAATACCCACATTTTCAAGACCGGCGCCAAAGACCTGCCACGCACGATAACTGTCGGGAAGTGCTTGAGCAGCCTGTTTATATTCCTTCATTTTACTCATGGTTCTTACCTTCCTGAATGAGGGTTAAATTTGATATTCACCAACAACAGCACGGGATTACACCAGTTTTTCCTGACGATATTTTTCGTCAGGACGGGAAGCGATACGGTCGATATCCTTATCACTCATAAATTGAGGGCCGCCCATGGCGTAGGTACTGATTAATATTCGCGACATTTTCTCGGCCATGTCTGTGATTGCGGTTACCGCTTTTACGGTCGCGCCCAAGGCGAAAAATCCATGATTTTGCATGACCACAGCTTTCGGCAATTCATTCTCCCGTTCAATGAAATGGCGCACACGATCGCGCGCCTCCCTCGCCAACACCAGCCCCGGATCCACATAGGGCACGTATACGGAAGCACGGCCCATGACCACAATATGATCCGGGCACAAACGTCCGCTCATCGCCTTCTCCGCATTGACGGAACACAAAATGCCATTGATCGCTTCGGGATGAGTATGGCCGATAAAGGAATACTCGGGGTATTCGTAGAGGAGCGCATGTAAGATGGTTTCCACGGAAGGCATACGCAGCTCAGTGGGATCAACGAGACCGCCTTTTAACGCCTCCTTTACATCCTCATCGGTGGCGCTGTCGGCGTCTAAAATACGGGTTACTTTCGAGATGGACACCGGCAAGAAATCATTTTCCGTCATCGTGCCCAAGCTCGTCCCCGAGGCTTTCACATAGAGATGATCCCCGTCAATCCTAGCGGAGGTGTTCCCTTCGCCTAAAATCGCATAGCCCCGTTTCTCATGCCCCAAGTAATGGGACATGGCAAGTAATTCCCGTAATATCAAGGCATTATACATCGTGTAATCCTTCCTGAGCTCGAAATTGAATTATGCACTACGCAGGGATAAATTCAGGCAAATCATAGCAAAAGCCGGGCACAGTTGCCAAAGTGTATTTCGCACGCCCTACTGCTCAAACGATCGCGCTAGGAACGAAAAT
>JAAYJI010000289.1 GCA_012523015.1 Candidatus Hydrogenedentota bacterium | reverse complement strand
GATTTATCGCGCCCAAGATTTCCCTTAACGCCGCATGCCAACACCAACGTCCGAATATCCACGTACGTTTCCGGTGTAGGGGCGCGATTCATCGCGCCCAAGAGATTACATAATGGACCGGATAGACAAAATGGACGGGATGGACGGGAATGCGCTAAGGCTCGCGCAGCTCACTGCTTACTCGTCCAAGGCTTCCAACAATTGTTGATCAACCTGATAGCCCCGTGCTTTCATCTTCTCCACCCGTTCCCGTGCCTGTTCTTTCTCACCCATCATGAGCTCTGCCACAGCCAGATTATAAAGGCTGTCCTCATGATTCGGCTGAAGCGCTAAAGCCTGTTTCCACGCTTCTACGGCACGGCTCAATTGCTGTGCTTCCCCATACAGAACCCCTACATTGTAGAGGGCTGTAACATTATGGGGATTGAGTTCTACACATCGCTGCCACGCTGCCAGCGCCTCCGCTTTTCGCCCTTCTTGGTTCAGGGCAAAGGCTAAGGCTTGCCAAGCACGCTCCGGATGGGGGTTGCCCGGTATGGCGGCTTTCAATGACTCAATGGAAGCGCGGCCATCCTGCTTCAGCGCGAGGAGTTGCGCCTTTACTTCATGGGCTTCATACCACGCCGGATAAATTTCCAGTGCCGCGTCCACGTGACGTTCTGCCTTCGCTATTTGATGCTGTGCGAGATAGCGTTGGGCGAAACGCAGATGTCTTTCGCCTCGGGTGCTTCTGCCGGCGCGGACCACAGCCGCCAACAAATTTTCGACAGGCGCAAAATCATCCTCTAATAAGGGCGCCTTCGTTCCGGCAATACGTTCATCCAAGCGTTCATCGGGGAGCAATTCGCCCACATAGTTATAGCGATCGCGCAGCTTCGGGCTGATGTCACTCAGGGGCGCAGCTCCTTTTGAACAAACGACCACAAAGGTATCACGCGTATGGGCGAGGCGGCCCGAATTATAGACTTGTACGTGGGGAAAAACCTGCCGGCAGGTCTTGACCATGGCAGCCAGGAAAGCGCCGGAATCGAAAACGTCGATCATATTAAACATGTACATGCCGTCGTCAGTCAGCAGCGTATAGAGGGCTTGTGTAAATTCAAGGGTAGTCAAATGAAAGGGTACCGTATAATCGTTGATGCTGTCGCCGAAAATATAATCAAATTTCTGAAAAGAGGGGTCTTTTTCCTTTCGCTGAATCATATCGCTGACCACATTGCGCGCATCGAGATCATAAATCTCCAGCTCGTGTTCCCGGGGCAAGCCAAAGGCGGCATAAGCGGCCTCTGTAACAGCCGGATCAATTTCCGCCACCGTAACGGCGCTGCCGGGACGTGCCCCCATCAGATAATGGGGGAAGGCATAGCCGCCGCCGCCAATGACAAAGGCGCGTACAGGCTCGCCGGGTCGGGTATGGGCGTCTAACACGCCTTCGTAAATCCATTCGTATTCGTAGAGCAGCAGCAGCGGGTCGCGCAAATCAATACGGGAATGGGCCAAGCGGTCGAGGCGGATTTCACGTAAGGATGTTTCTTCATCATCGGTAACCACCGTAATATGGGAATAGAGACTTTCCTTGTCATAGACTACGGTTGGATCTTCGGCGGAACGATAGCCCAAACCAAAAGAATAAGAAAAGAAGTTCGGTAAAGTGTAGAGGAAAAGGCAAAAGATGGCGGCCGTGCTGATTAAACCGGGGAGGGCGCTTATCCGTTTCCATCCATAGGGCAGCGCGGTCAAAGCAAGGGCAAGGGCAACTGCCAGAGTCAGGGGGATACTGCCCAATACTTCAATCAAGAAGAAACCGCTGAGAAAGGTGCCCGCTATAGCGCCTACGCTGCCCCAAGCATAGAGGAGCCCCAAGGCATTGCCCGGATGGTCCTCGTGTTGGAGCAGGCGGCGCGCCACCATGGGACTGACCATACCCATGAAAAAGCAAGGAACCAAACATACGACCGACATTTGAATGAAAATTTGGGTAGGCCACGAGAGATCGGAGAGCAGCCAAGACTGAGTACGGGCTTCCGCAAGGAGCCGGTTCATGAAAGGACTCAAGGCGACGGCAAGAGCGGCGGCCGTAAAGACCACCGTCAAATTGCTTCTGTCCCGCCAGCGATCAGCGATACGGCCCCCGCTATAGTTGCCTAAGCAGATGCCCGCCAAGACTACACCGATAACGGTTGTCGCCGTATAGAGCGACCCGCCGAATTCCCGCGCCGCAACGCGCATCATGGCCAACTCAAATCTCATAAAAGCCGCATTGGAAAGAAAGACCGTTGCCGCTGCGGGCACGAAATGAAACCACCGCGGCGGCGTGGCGGGCAGCGATGAGGACACGGCCTCTTGCTGCGTATCGTCGGAGGCGGCGCCTCTTTTTTTGCTGAGAATCCAAAAGAGTAAACTTAAAGCCGCCAAACCCAAGGCTGACAGAAAAAGAATGGCAGAGACGCCCAGTACCGTGACCAAGTAAAAGCCGGTTAAAAAGGTACCGATGAGACTCCCCATAACGCCCCACGCGAACATGCTGCCCACTGTACGTCCCGTTTCACGGCCCCAATCCAATGCCCATTTCACGACGACGGGATGGATCATGCCCAAGAGCAGGGCAGGCGCTAAAAATACAAAGAGAATATGGAGGACAATGCGGGCGGTCCAGGGCAGCGTCAAGAAAGGAACCACAAGACCGGAAAGATAATTCAAGGGTAGAATAACGGCGGCACTGCAGGCGCCTAAAAAGAAGAGGAGCGCCAGTGTGGGCAGCGCTGCGAAGCGGTCCGCCGTTTTCCCGCCCAAATAGTTGCCCACAGAAATACCGAGCATGAGCACACCAATAATTCCAGTCCAGGTATATAAAGACATGCCCACATGCCGGGCAATCAATTTGCCTGCCACTATTTCGAGGATCATAATGCAGGCACTCGAAAAGAATATGGTCAGACCGGGCAGGCGCAAGCCGGAACGGGACATGGCATGAGACATCGTCAATTCCTTTTATCCTAAGTTAATGTAGGGCGGGATCAAGGTTGGTTGTAGGTGTTTGATGGAAATTGTATCAAAACAAAGGCTATGGGGAAAGTATTGCGTAAAAAAGGGAAGCGGTAGGTTGAACGGGATGGACCGGATGGACTGGATGGACGGTAGCGCGATAAAGCTCGCGCACTACAAAAGATGCGGGATGCGGGTACCCGGGCCAACGTGCATAACGCAACGCGTCAATGACAGAAACGCCTCGGGCGCGATTCATCGCGCCCAAGAGATTACATTATGGACAGGATGGACAGGATGGACGGGATGGACATAATGGACAGGATGGACGGTAGCGCGATAAAGCTCGCGCACTACGAAAGATGCGGGATGCGGGTACCCGGGCCAACGTGCACAACGCAACGCGTCAATGACAGAAACGCCTCGGGCGCGATAAATCTCGCCCCTACAGGTGTTGATGGTTTTGTGATTATTTTTGTTTTTTCGTAATCCTCATAGTCTATAGCGTTTTTTGATGGCCCTGAGGATGCGGGTACTCGAGCCAACGCGCACAGCGCAACGCGTCAATGACAAAAACGCCTCGGGCGCGATTCATCGCGCCCAAGATTTCCCTTAACGCCGCGTGCCAACACCAACGCCCGAACATCCTTATGCGTTTCCGTTGTAGGGGCGCGATTCATCGCCCCCAAAAGTT
>JAAYJI010000288.1 GCA_012523015.1 Candidatus Hydrogenedentota bacterium | reverse complement strand
TATATGCCTCCTTATAATCGATATATTCGATAGCATCACCGTTCAGTGAAATCGTCGGGGGATCGCAGAGTTGTGAAAAACTGACCAAAAGAGTTACGAATGCGGCGTGGAGCATGACCACCTACCTCCATGAGTACACTGTGGTTAAACGTCTTTGTTGTCCACCATCGGTACAACTATGTTTTGACGGATGCCGATACAAAAGATCCTTATTATAACAAGAATCCAGTTTCATTTTTTATTTCAAAGTACAGTTTACCAATATTCGAGGTTTTTGTCAAGTATTTTTTGTTTCAGTTCCAGGAGAAAAAGCGAAGCAATCGCGAAACTTTTACAAGACATAGTTTGGGACTGAACCCTTCCTTTTCAAAGACCCTTAAAATCAGGCTCGCCCTTGCCGCCGCTGCGATGCTGTGAAGCCATTTGAAGAAATACCTTTAGCTTTCTTGCTTATGCTATATTATGTAAACAACGGCGAGGTGCGCGGGATACGTGTCCATAAACGAAAAGATGTACTTCCTATATCATGTAAGTTCCTCATAAAATAACAGCGACCTGCTATGGTTTTCTATTCTTGTGGGAAAATAACTTTTATGCGAATATCTTCTGTATGTTTTTTTAGTATTGGTTATCTTCTTTGTGGAATGCTTTTACCGGCGATGATCAGTGGTGAAACTGGCGCCGCCGAGCTATCAGAAGAATGTCCGCCTATGGATAGTGTGGAGATCGTCATGGAACAAATCGACAATCGTGTAGCCCCCGTGAGCATATTGTCTGAGGAAGAACAAGATCAGTCCCGTTGGGAAGATTTTGTAGGCCATGGTCTGGGAATTTGGGTATCCGTTTCGAATCAGCAGCTCCGTATCATAAAAGATAGTGAGGTTGTTTGGACCGTTCCCTGTTCCACAGCAGAAAAAGGGGTGGGATCCATTATAGGCAGTTTTCAAACGCCGCTCGGCTGGCACCGTATCCGCGAAAAGATTGGAAAGGACAGTCCTAAAGGGCAAGTCTTCCGTGCAAAAAGAGCGACGGCCGAAATTTGGAACTTAGGCGACAGCAGTACGGAGGATCTCGTATTGACCCGTGTCTTGACCTTGGAGGGGATGGAGCCGGGCCTAAATAAAGGGAAGGACAGTAAGGGCACCGTGGTGGATTCTTTTCAGCGCTATATTTACATCCACGGCACAAACGATGAAGACCGTATTGGAAGCCCTGCCTCCCATGGCTGCGTTCGCTTGTTGAACGATGATGTCATCTTTCTTTTTGACGAAGTTCCCCAAGGCACGCTTGTCTATATTGGGGAGTGATGGCGTGCAGCATCCTTTTCGCGCGGAGCTGCGCTTACGCTTCCTTTGAGGGCAGATCTTTTTCCACGTCATCTCGATCCAAAAGGAAATAGACATCGGACACGATTTCTTTCCCTGCCATTCGGTTGATACGTTGGATCAAATCCCATTTAATATAGCTAATCTTATGCATCCACACAGGACTTTCAACGGTAATGCGCAATTGCCCTTCTTTAATATTGACGGGCTTGCAATGGGCGGCAAGGTGTTTTCCTGTCAACTCCTCCCAATGTTCCCATATCTTCGCCTGTTCCAGGTTTTCTCCCAGTGTCGTCGTATCCAGCATTTTTTGTAGGATATCACCAATAGGCTGTGGTTTATTTTTGTTCAAGGCTGCCCCTTTCAATATGATAATGCCGGCTTTGCTGCAAGAGTGAGGGCGGCAGCAGATCCGGTTGTGCGGTTGTAATAATGACCTGTGCTTCTTTCGGGATGGATGCCAAGAGATGTGCGCTCCGTTCTGCGTCCAATTCTGCCAGCGCCTCATCCAATAATACCACAGGATACTCGTTGCGGCGCCGATACATCAGTTCCATTTCCGCCAGTTTGACAACGAGGGCGACACTCTTTTGTTGACCTTGCGAGCCGTAGACCCGTGCGGACTTTCCCGCGATATTAATGTCGATGTCATCGCGATGGGGCCCCCGTCCGCTTGTTTTTCGGATCGAATCGCCGCGCCGTGCTTCTGCCAAGATCGCCGTCATAGTCTCCGTGTCAGGAATGTCGGGTTTGTAGTTCAGCTCCAAGGCTTCCGCCTGCACAATCTTTTCATAAAGCTCCGCCGCGATCACAGCCAACTCTTCAATATAGGCAGACCGCTCGCGTACAAGGATGCTTCCATGCATTGCCATCTGCTCTTCCCAAGGTTCAAACAAAGCGGCATCATTACATTGACGGCGGAGCAATTCATTTCGTTGACGGAGCGCCGTTCTGTATTGTTGCAGTGCACGCAGATATGCGGGGATCAGCTGCGACAATTCCATATCCAAAAAGAGACGTCGGCGTGAGGCAGCTCCTTTCACAAGCTGAATATCTTCTGGCGCAAAAAAAACGATACAGACGCGGCCCAAAAGATCACTGAGCCGGGTTTGCGCAATCTCATCGACTTTAAAGCGTTTGGCGCCGCGCCACCAGTGCGCTTCGATAGCGACCTTTCCCGTGAGTGTTTCCGCTTCGATATGAATATGAAATTCGTCAGTCCCATAGCGCGGCAATACGTCATCGGCTACACTGCGATGACTGCGCGTAGTAGCCGCGTACAGCACTGCTTCCAACACAGAGGTTTTACCTTGTGCATTAGCGCCGGACAAAATGTTTAGGGTTGGTCCGGGAGAAAAATCGATAGTTTCAAGACCGCGGAAGCCGCGGCAATGTATACGGGTCAGACGCATAATATCCATCCTGCACGCATGGGGAACGACGGGTAATAACGGTTCTTTGCCGATCACAGGCTGTATGGGGGTTTAATGCTTTAAAATTTCGCTATTCTATTGAAAACTAGATAGATACTCTTTTAAAACACTGGGAATCCGTTAGGAACAGTGTACACGGATTCATAGGATCTAGTAAAGTGGCAGGCTTACGGAAGATTTTAGATTCAAGAAAGTAAGGCTGCCGTGGGAGCCAAAAGGTCCGGCAATAAAAAAACCTTGTGGAAAATTAATTCCACAAGGTTTACTGTTGTTAGGTGGAGATGCCAAGAGGGGGGAGGTCGGCATCTCCGGTGAGGTGTTTTGGCTCTGAGGGGGGAACAGAGCGTTGCAGAGGAAAACTAAATAAAAACTAAAGGTGGAGATGCCGAGAGGGGGAGGATCGGCATCTCCGGTGAGGTGTTTTGGCTCTGATGGGGGAACAGAGCGTTGCAGAGGAAAACCAAATAAGGACTAAAGGTGGAGATGTCGAGAGGGGGCAACTCGACATCTCCGGTGAGGTGTTTTGGCTCTGAGGGGGAACAGAGCGTTACAGAGGAAAAAAACTTGATATCTATTTTACGGTACCGGTTTTTTGCAAAACACCGGAGCGTCTCTACACAGGTTAATCATATAACCGGAAAGGTGCTCACCAGACCTTAGAAAGATTCAATTGTCAACTACTTCTATAAGTCGATCTCAGTAGTCGGTTTTTTTGAGGGTTTGAGTTTTGTTCAACCTACCCTAAAACCAAACTCAACGATCTAATACAACTTAGTATAAACGATCTTTTATATAAAAGCAACCTTTTTTTTCATTTTTTTTCAACACGAAATTACAGAATCAGAACAAAAAGCAACTTGGTTTTTTTTTCTCCCCTTACTTTTTTCAACAACACCCTAAGGATTTGGTAAGTGATACAAAAATGAAGAGATAATTTGTTTGTCTCTTAGGAAAGGGTCTTTCAAGAAAAGAGTCGTGTAGAAAAAGCTCCTCAAAATCTTACAAGATCCTTAAAATACGGCGTCCGCTAAAATTTGAACTTGATCGGAAATTGCTGCGCAACCGGGAAAGATATCCAAGATTGAGAATTGAATTCGGTATACTATAAGAACTGTCATGGAAAGCAAAATGAAACGGCTGAAGCCTTGTATTTACGGCAGCGCCCGGGCAGGATGACCGTATGATCAAAATGTATGAACAACCGCCAATCAACAATCACGAAGAGTGGGCGCAGGAAGACGCTGCGGCCACCGACTTCGCTTCGTTGACACACGCGCCTGCCGAGCCTTCAAGCTTGCCTAAAATTGGAGCCCGTCAAGCCACGGATTTCACGTCTTTGCAAGCGTCGCTGCCGCAGCAGCCGACAATAACCATTCACCGCAGCTTAGCCGATCACCTCATAAACTTCCTTACGCCTTGTTTGATTTTTATTTTATCAACTGTCCTTCTTCTTTTTTTATTGAATGTCCGTTTTGTCCACACCTCTGTTTTTGACCTCAACTTACGCTTCTTCTCCATCTCCTTTGTCTTGGGTATTGTGGCGTTGAATCGTGTCATCGCCCGTAAGGGCTCCACAGAATCGTATCCCTATGTTTTTGGACTCTTCACCGCAGTGACGTTATATACCGTGGGCACAACAGGCGGCTATGACGTGGGACCTGTGGCGAAGCAATACTTAAATAGCAACCTTGGGCTGGCTTTGTTTTTAAATTCTGTTGTGGTTATCAGTATCTGGTTCATGGTAAATCGCCTTACCCATGAATGCTGTGTGGATGAGAGCGCCGTTGCCGGTGATGTCGGTATTTTCACCGCGACAGCGGCAAACATGCGCACAACCCTGCGGCGTATGGCAGAACCTGTGGGCCCGAGCCGAGATGAACGTATGGCGGCGGCAGACGTGACGGAGGCTTGGTACAACCTAAGCGCTTATGACCCGACCGAAGCCGCTGCACTCCCTGCAGCCTCCCGACCCGCAAAGAAGATGGATTATAGCGATAGACTGCCCCGCAAGCATCCGGGTATGGCGCTCTTTTATTTTTCGATTCCGGTGATGCTCCTATTCACCCTGGGGCTGCGCGTCATACAAGAGGCAGGAACGCCTGCCATTCGTATGGGCGGCTATTATATGACGATCTACACCTTTTGCGCCTTGTATTTATTATGTTTAACCAGCCTGCGCCAGCTGCGCGCTTATTTCAACCTCCGTCATGTTTCGATTCCGCAGGCTCTGGAGTGGCTGTGGATTGGCGTTGGATTGGTGATGGTCCTGCTTATCCTGTGGCTGGCTGCCCTGATGCCTCTGCCCTCCTTGCCTGATCTCCCCGGCCAAGACACGCAGCAAGATGTGAATATGTTCATGTTGCAAACAGCCCATATAAAACAAGTGGATTTGATACCGCCTACCCTCGCGTTTATGGATAAATATCAGATCCGTGGAATGGTAGACACCGCCGCCGTGGGGCTCCTCATTTTAATTTTTATCTATGGATGCTTTACCGTGTTTCGCTACCTGCTGGATGTGGCCTTGGATGAAAAATCTGAGATACCCCGTTCAATCGCGCTGTTGCTTACCGCCATAGCCTGGCTGTTGTTCAAGTGGTGGCCCGCCTTGTTTCGCTGGGTCTTTTCTTCGAACAGGCTGCGCATCCAACGAAGCATTGCCTTGAGCAGCCGCTATGACAACCCGCGGGCAAAGGCAGATAATGCACCCATGACGACCCAGCAGCATATCGCCTATGCCTATGAAGCGCTTTGCGCCTTGGCAACCGATGTGGGCATGCCGCCCCGATACAGCCAAACCCCCTATGAGTTTTTGAAAGATTTTCCCAAACGTTTAAACAGCATCCGTGATGAGGCACAAGAAATTATCCGTCTTTACGTGCTCGCCGCCTATTCTAAAGAAAAAATGAATCCCCGTGTGGAAGACCGGCTCAGAAAATTTTGGATTGCCTACCGCGCGGTGAGAAACTATTATGTGCGATAAATCCAACGCTGATATGGGCATTTATTCGGAACAAGAAAAAGCAGCCTCTTCTTCTCTTCTATCAACAGGCGCTGATCTCTGCAAGACCTATCTTTCGCCATGGATGACGGTCTTACTAAACTTGTTCTTGCCCATGTATTGCAGGCAGTGCGGGGAGCGGCTGCTTACCAAAGAAAACAATTTCTTTTGCCCAAATTGTTGGGAGGGGGCGCTAAAGATCGAACGGCCTTTTTGTTCGCACTGTGGGAAGCCCCATCAAAAAATAGTAGGCTTAGGCTCGCTGTCCAATTTCTTGTGTACTGCCTGCCGCGACAAGCCCTATAAATATATTGATCGTGTGTGGGGCGCCGTCCATTATGGCGGTGTTGTCAGCGAGGCCATTAAGCTATTTAAATTTCAGGCAAAAATAAGTCTCGCTGAGGTGCTCGGCGGGCTGATGGTTGAATTCGCAGAAAAGGAAATGATTCCGGAAAGCTATGATTGTATTATTCCTGTCCCGCTCTATAAAACACGCAAGCGCGAACGGGGCTTTAATCAAGCGGAATTATTGGCAGAGGTCCTCATCCGCGATTTTTTTGTTCACGCTGTCTTGGATCATACATCGCTCAAGCGTATCCGCCCAACCCATACGCAAAGCCACCTGAGCAAAGAGAAGCGCGCCAAGAATGTGCGCGGAGCCTTTGCCTGCACAGGGGACAGCTTGAAAGGAAAGCGGGTGCTCCTCATAGACGATGTGATCACTACAGGCGGTACTGTTTCGGAGTGCGCCCGAAGCCTGCGCTTGGCAGAGGTGCTCAAGGTGGATGCCTTTGCCATCGCCTTGCCTTTCCAAGCGCCGCGATATGATCTGTAAGGGACTGTTGCCGCTTCTTTATTCCATGGACACGGGGCGAATGGACACCCGCTTAAGAATATAGTCACCCACTTCCGCCATGGGCATGCGCAGCTGCTCGGTCGTGTCGCGATCCCGCACCGTCACCGTATTATCTTCTTTCGTTTGATGATCCACGCAAATGCAATAGGGCGTTCCGATTTCATCCATCCGCCGATAGCGTCGGCCAATGGCGCCGGCATGATCATAATAAGAGAGAAAGAGGGGACGCAGTTTTTTCTCGAGATCCATGGCTATTTCCGCAAGTCCGTCTTTCTTTACCAGAGGCAGAACCGCCGCTTTGATGGGGGCAAGCTTGGGATGTAAGCGCATGACGACCCGCGTCTCATCTTTAACGGTATCTTCGGCGTAGGCATCGCATAAGACCGCGAGGGTGGTACGGTCGGCTCCGGCGGAAGGCTCAATGACGGAAGGATAATAGCGCTCATTCTTTTCTGTATCAAAATAGCTCAGATCTTTGCCTGAGTGTTTGCTGTGCTGATTCAAATCATAAGAACCGCGGTTGGCGAGACCTTGAAGTTCGCCCCAGCCGAAGGGGTATTCATATTCCACATCAATGGTTCGTTTGGAATAATGGGCCAGCGTTTCCTTGGGATGTTCATACCAACGCAATTTATCGGCAGACAAGCCCAGATCTAGGTACCACTGCCAGATATCCTTTTCCCATTGCGCGAAGCACGCCTCCTCATCTTCGGCACGACAAAAATATTCAATTTCCATTTGTTCAAATTCACGGCTTCGGAAAATAAAGTTTCGCGGATTCACTTCGTTTCTGAAGCTCTTACCGATTTGAGCAATGCCGAAGGGGACTTTGACTCTAGTCGATGAACAGACATCTTTAAAATCCACAAAAATAGATTGGCAGGTTTCCGGGCGCAAATAGGTTTCAACTGCTGAGTCTTCACTAACCCCCATTTTGGTGCGCAGCATGCTGTTAAAGGCGCGGGGCTCCGATAATTCTCCGCCGCATTCGGGACAACGTTCCCCTTCCAGATGATCCTGTCGGAAACGTTTCTTGCAGGATTTACAGTCCACCAAAATATCGTGGAAAGCTTCCACGTGACCGCTCGCTGCCCACACATCGGGATGCATCAGGATGCTGGCATCAAGACCGACCATATCGTCTCGCGATAACACAAAGGTGTACCACCAATGTTCTTTGAGATTGCGTTTTAATTCGACGCCCAAGGGACCGAAATCCCAACACCCATTGATGCCGCCGTAAATGGCGCTGGACTGAAAGATAAATCCTTTTCGTTTACAAAGACTGACTAGTTTTTCCACGTTTATCTCCAAGGTTGGATTGACTGATTCGGTCTTAAAACCGAAGTGCGTGTTCCCTCAGCTGATGGCTCATTCCACAGATAGAATGCGTGCATAGTATAGTCATGGCGCTTTAAATATGTCAAACCCAGTGCCGCAGCGCCTGTGTGAGCAGTCTTATTCTATTTAGAAAAAGATCCCTCTTTGTGAAGCAGATACCTCAAAAAAAGGTCTACCCTCGTCTGAGGATAGACCTGTTATAAAGGCTTGTGTTTTATGCGCAGGGAAGGGTTATTCTTTGCGGGATGCGTCCCGAATGGATAAGAGTTCCTTCATTACCACGTAGAGCCCTTCTTGATAAGACTGGACGCCGAAACTATCGTGCATTTTCTTGTAAAGCGCAAAGAGGCTGTCATAAATCTTTTCGTTTTCAGGAATAGGATAGTAGATTTTATCGTCTTTTTGCGCCATCGCCGCCGCTGCTTCCGCAAAGGAGTTGTAACCGCCCGCTTCTTTACCTGCCACTACGGCTCCCGCCATGGCAGCGCCAAGCGCACAGGTTTGCGTGCTCTTAGAAATCTCCAGCGGACGGCCCATGACATCGGCATAAATTTGCATGAGCAGCGCATTTTTACCGGAAATGCCGCCGCAATTTACGATGCGCTCTACCGGCATGCCGTACTCAAGGAAACGCTCCATGATGACCCGTGCGCCGAAGGCTGTGGCTTCGATCAAAGCGCGGTACAATTCTTCGGGGCGCGTTTGCAAAGTCATGCCCACGACCGCGCCTGTGAGCCGCTGATCAACCAAGACCGTGCGGTTGCCGTTGTGCCAATCCAAAGCGAGTAAGCCGCTTTCGCCCGGTTTCATAAGCAGTGCTTTTTCCGTGAGCGATTCGTGCGTTTCATTTTCAGGGCGCATGTAGGAAACAAACCAGTTGAAAATGTCTCCAACGGCGGACTGTCCCGCTTCAAGTCCAAAGCATCCGGGCAAGATGGAGCCGGGCACAATCCCGCATAATCCGGGGATATCGGGCAGAGCTTGATCCATGGGCGCGACCATCATATCGCAGCAGGATGTCCCGATAATTTTCACCATGACGCCGGGCTGGATGCCGGATCCTACAGCGCCTAAGTGAGCGTCAAAGGCTCCCATAGCGACCGGAATGCCGGTGGGCAGCCCTAATTTGTCCGCCCATTCTTCACAAAGCAATCCTGCAGCATCGGCTATGGTATAGGCCTCATCGGGCAGGCTTTCCCGAATCCGCGCCAAATCAGGATCTATGGCAGACAGAAACTCAACATCGGGGTAACCGCCCCAGGAAGGATTAAACATCGCCTTATGTCCCGCCGCGCAAATACACCGTTTCATCGTTTCCGGCTGATCTGTGCCCGTTAGGATGGCAGTCATCCAGTCTGCGTGTTCCACCCACGTATAAGCGGCTTGGAAGACTTCAGGCGACGTGCGTTTGCACTGTAAAATTTTGCTCCAAAACCACTCGGAAGAATAAGCGCCGCCGCACTTCGCCAAATACTGAGGCCGCATTTTTTGCGCCATTTCGGTAATTTCAACCGCTTCCGCATGGCTCGTATGATCTTTCCAAAGCCACGCCAACGCAGCGGGATGTTTCGTAAATTCATCGTAGAAGGCGAGGGGCATTCCTTTTTTGTCTACGGGCAGCGGTGTGGAGCCCGTTGTATCAACGCCGATACCAATGACAGATGCCGCAGAAAAGCCGGGTACGGAGGCAGCCTCTTTCAGTGCTGTCGTGACGGTGGCCGTCATTCCTTCTACATAATCAGTGGGATGCTGTCGTGCCAAATCAGGATTTTTTGAATCTAAAATAACCCCTTTTTCGCCGCTGGGATACTCGAAAACAGCGGTTGCAATTTCCGCGCCGGTGGCGGTGTTGACAATAATGGCTCGTGTGGAATTGGTTCCAAAATCAAGTCCTATTGTAAAGGTGTCGCTCATTGAATCGTTCCTTTGCAAGTTGACGCTATATTCCAAAAAGTGTATACGCTGAAAAAATATTATGCCTATTATATAGGTATGGCTGCAAATCGAACCGGAACCTTCAGCATAAAAAATTCAATTACGATACGGTCGCAGATTCTTTTTCAACGCCTCGAAGATGATCCTGCATCATAAGATTACACTGAATATCCCTTAGTGGGTCTATCCCGTGTTTTGTTACACTAAAGAATCAACCGATTCAAAGGATTTGCTTATGACGATCACTGTAAAACAAATAAGTCAATTTATCGAAGCATGGGCTCCGCCTCATCTTGCGTATACTTGGGACAAAGTCGGATTGCATACAGGCGACCCGAACAAGGAGGTCAATAAGCTGCTTCTTTGTCTTTCCGTGACGCCCGAGGCGGTGCGCGCCGCCAAAAAAGCAAAAGCAGAAATGATCGTTGCCCACCATCCGCTCATATGGGAACCCCTGACAAATTTGCGGACGGACAACCCCAAAGCACAACTGTGCTTGGATATCGCCGCTGCCGGTATCGCCTGCTTTGGTCCCCATACCAATCTTGACGTTACGGAGGATGGGGTAAGTGATTCCTTAGCAGAACGATTGGGTCTTGAAGGGTG
This sequence comes from Candidatus Hydrogenedentota bacterium, assembly GCA_012523015.1. Lineage (NCBI taxonomy): Bacteria > Pseudomonadati > Candidatus Hydrogenedentota > Candidatus Hydrogenedentota bacterium. The sequence goes on along the minus strand of JAAYJI010000288.1, from coordinate 7,741 downwards.
CACGCCTTTATTTGCTTCCCGTACAGCTGACCTCGTCAAGGTCGTGACCTTTGTACCCAAGACCCATCTTGACCGGCTGCGCGACGCGTTGGCAGAGGCGGGAGCCGGAAATATAGGGCGCTACAGCCATTGCTCTTTTACCTCACCGGGTACAGGAACCTTTCTTCCCGAAGCCGGAAGCGCTCCCTTTTCCGGTAAGCGCGGCGTTATCAATCACGAACCGGAAATTCGCTTGGAGATGATTATGAAAAAAAACCGCATTTCTTCCGTGACACAGGCATTGCTGCGTACCCATCCTTATGAAGAGCCTGCCTTTGACCTGATCCCCCTGGCGAATGTGGATCCCAACATCGGACTTGGCCGCATAGGCTCCCTCAAAGAGTCCATGCCCTTTAAGGATTTCGCCGCCATGCTGCAGCGTGCTCTGGGACTGTCCTACCTCATCCATTATGGCGCGTTGAAGAGACGGGTGCGGCGTGTTGCTGTCCTTGGCGGAAGCGGCGGCGGAAGCATCGCTGATCTGCCCGATGGCATCGATGTCTACGTGACCGGAGATATCCGCTATCATGATGCCCAAGAAGCCTTGTTGCGGAAGATCTGTTGTATTGACGCCGGTCATGCCGCTACGGAACTGCCCATACTGGACACCTTAGAGCGTCGTCTCCAAGAACGTTGGAAAGACTTAAAGATAAACCTTTTTCGCGAGAAAGGGATGGGAACACTCTATACCGAAGTCTAGACAGAGGGATAGGGGGGCGCAAACCCGAGAGGTTGAAGCGGGGGGGAGGGGAGGGATGGAGCTGGAACGGGGAATCGAACCCCGGACCTCGTCATTACGAGTGACGCGCTCTACCAACTGAGCTATTCCAGCATACCCTGTGATCTTGTTACACGTATAGGGCTGGGGACTCCCCTGTGCAACGAGGCTTATTGTAGAATAAAGCATGTAGAAATATCAACCTGAACTCAGTACAGCCGGGTATGATATACTGAACCCTGTGCGGGATTGGCACATCAACGAACCACACAAACTTTTATTGAATGTAGGAAAGGACGGCATACATGGGACTTCGAATTGTGATGCTCGGCGCGCCGGGTGCAGGGAAGGGTACGCAAGCCATACGGATGGCAAAAGAAATGGGTATTCCCCATATTTCCACAGGCGATATTTTCCGCAAAAATCTGCGGGAAGGCACCGATTTAGGCAAACAAGTACAGGAATATTTGAATAGCGGAGCACTGGTGCCTGATCAGTTGACCTGTGATATCGTGGCGGATCGGCTGCAAGAAGAAGATTGTGCGAAAGGATATATCTTGGACGGCTTCCCTCGGTCCTTACCGCAAGCGGAAATGCTGACCACTTTTCTGAGTGAGCGCGGCTCGAAGATCGATGTAGCCGTCAATATTGATGTGCCCGACTCGGAAATTGTTGAGCGCTTAGGGGCGCGCCGCAGCGATCCCGATACAGGCGCCGTATACAACCTTATTTTTAATCCGCCGCCCGCTGAATTGGCAGACAAATTGATTCAACGGGAAGATGACAAGCCCGAGACCGTTCAAGCACGGTTGCAGACCTACCACGAAATCACGGAACCGATCATTCACTATTATGAGCAATTGGACGTGTTGGTCAATGTGCCGGGCGCGCAGGCAGGCCCCGATGAAATTTACAAACGCATTATGGATTTGCTGCCCCAATAAAGTGAGCGTGAGGGAGAGCCCCATCACCCCATAGTTCTTGTTATCGACTTGAGGAAGGATCCTATGAAACGATCTGTTATAAATCGAAATGCCGTGCTAGCACTCAGTGTATTCCTTGGTCTTTGTTTTGCCATGGTACCGGCACTCCACGCGCAGGATGCAGCCGGAACAGGCTGGATTGCCTTGTTTAACGGTAAAGATCTTGATGACTGGGTTATCAAATTTAAAGGATGCCCTTTGGGAGAAAACTATAAGGACACCTTCGGCGTTGAAGAGGGGTTGCTTAAAGTACGCTATGATCACTATGACGGCTTCGACAATCGCTTTGGTCATATCTTTTATAAAGATAAATTCTCTCACTATAAATTGCGTGTCGAATATCGCTTTGTCGACGATCAAGTGAAGGGCGGACCCGGTTGGGCGTTTCGTAATAACGGCGTGATGATTCATTGCCAGCCGCCCGAAACCATGTCTGTAGATCAAGATTTCCCAGCCTCCATCGAAGTACAGCTCTTGGGTGGTGACGGCAAGAAGAAACGGAGCACGGCCAATCTTTGCACACCCGGTACCCATGTGGTCATTGAGGATGAATTGATTACGCGCCACTGCACGGATTCACGGTCAAAAACCTATCATGGCGATCAATGGGTCACCGTAGAAATTGAAGTGCGCGGCAATGAGCTGATTCAGCATCTCATTGATAATGAAGTGGTGTTGGAATATGAAAAGCCTCAGCTCGATGAAAAAGATGCCGATGCACAAGCCCTGATTAAAGCGGGCTTTCCGATCATGGTAAGCGAAGGCTATATCGCCCTGCAGGCAGAAAGTCATCCCACTCAATTTCGACGCATTGAATTGCTGCCCTTAGATACTTCCGATTCCGCACAGGAGTAATCCTTTCCTAATGGTGCATAGACTTCCCGTGGAAGATTGTTGTTGCCTTTCAAGCAGGTGTCTATTGTTGTGAATATGATCACCAAAATCATGGTCTGCTGCCTTCACGTGCCCGATAGGATCTTGGGCTTTTTAGACGACCGCCTGGAGCGTTTGCAGCGTCGTGGCTTTGGAGATCTTCCCGGCGCCGTGGTACTTCTTTTTCCGGGCTTATTCATTCTCGCGCTCTTCATTTTGATACCCATGGTCTCCACCTTTTATATGAGCCTTTTCGGCGGGCGCCATGGAACCGGGGCATTCGTCGGATTCAACAATTATCTAGACGCTTTTCGAAGCCATGATTTCCGACAAAGTCTGCTCGTCACCATCTATTATGTTCTGGGCGTGATTCCCATATCCCTGGTATTGAGCTTTTTCGTCGCCTTTGGCTTGTACCGTATTCGCAAATTCAGAGGGCTCTTGCGCTCCTTTTATTTCCTGCCTTATGTCACGTCTGCCGTGGCGTCAGCCTTGATCTGGCGCAGCCTCTTTAACCCGCAAAGCGGTGTTGTAAACATGAACTTGGGCTTCTTCGGAGCCGCTCCCCAGCAATGGCTTTTGGAACCGCGCGGCGTCTTGCATATTCTCAGCGGCGGCGCTATTCCGGCATCGTGGGGACCCAGTCTCGCCCTCGTCTGCATCATTCTATTTGATATCTGGCACAGCTGCGGTTTTTCGATCGTTGTCTTTTTCGCCGGCTTTAGTTCGCTGCCGCCCGAGATTGAAGAAGCCGCGCGCATGGACGGCGCAGAGCGCTGGCGTTTATTGCGTCATATCACCTTGCCCTTGCTCTCGCCTACCCTCTTTTTTCTGTTGGTCGTGGGTGTGATTAAAGCCTTTCAAGCCTTCAATAGCTTTTACGCCTTGACCCAAGGTGAAAACATGGCGGACCGTCAAAATCTTATCCTCTATATCTACGCCCAGTTTTATCAATACGGTTATTGGGGCTATGCTTCCGCTGTTGCTGTGCTGCTCATGCTCGCCATTGTGGCATTGACTTTTTTACAATGGCGCATTTTAGAAAGCCGGATACACTACGAATGAATGTTCAACGAAAATTGATGTATGCCGTGCTGATCGTGGGCGCCTTCCTAACGATCTACCCGTTCCTATGGATGGTGGGCACGGCTTTCAAAACCTTGCCGGAAGCGGGTATGCAAAGTCTCCGTCTCTTCCCGAAAGTATGGCAGTGGGAGAATCTGACGGCGACCTTTCGCGCAGCTCCATTCGGCCGCTATTTCTTTAATTCCCTGCTGATCTCCGGACTGGTCTGTTTCTTTGTTTGTTTGACGTCCCTCATGGCGGGTTATGCCTTTGCGCGGCTCCGTTTCCCAGGGCGCAATGTGCTTTTCATGATTACCTTGTTTTCGATGATGGTTCCTTTCGAAGCCGTATTCATCCCCAATTTTGTGTTGATCACGAAGCTCGGCTGGTATAACAGCTATTTCGCCCTGATCGTGCCTTGGTGCGCCAATGCCTTTTCGATCTTTTTGATGCGCCAAGCTTTCCTCGGGATTCCCCGGGATTATTATGATGCGGCGCGTATGGACGGCTGCGGCCATTTACGGTTTCTCTTTCGCATAGGCGTCCCCCTCGTCAAGCCCATGCTCGTTACCGTAGCGCTCTTTGCTTTTCTCGGCAGTTACAACGCCTTGCTGTGGCCCCTTATTGTTACTGCCGATGAAAACATGCGGGTGGTACAAGTGGGGCTGACCGCTTTTTACGGAGATGCAGGTACCCGTTTAAACTTGCTGATGTGTGCTTCCACCGTCGTCATATTGCCTTCCGTTGCCTTGTATATTCTGGCACAGCGCCATTTCGTAGAAAATGCTTTGGGCTCGGGAATCAAAGGCTGAAAAAACCTAGAACCTTTCCCCGAAGCCCTCATACGAGGCACAGCTTATTGCACAGCTTCCATCAGCAATAGTATCGTGTCAAGAAAAGCGACTTACTTGCGGAGCTCGAGGAAATCGAAGAGCTGTCCTTCCGGTGTGTAGGCTTCAATGCGCATGGTGGGACCGAATACGTTCACCAGGCAATAATGATGCCCTCTATAGACTTTGGCGGTGAAGGGGCTGCGCCAAGGACCTGCAGTTTCCAATCCGCCGCCGCCGCCGCCCGTCACCATATAAACAACACCGCCTTTTTGTACGGGTTTATCTTGGATCAGCGGATAGCTGCGCTCGTAAGAATGAATGTGGCCGCACCAAGCGATGTCGACGCCGTAGCGTTCATATAAAGTCGTGAGTTCACGGATGCGATGGTCGCCCCAGTTGGGACGCACTTCGGTGGTGTCGCCGTAATCATTTTCATCGGAAGAATAGGCAGGCCGATGCAAAGCCACGATTTTCCACGGGGCAGTAGAGGCTTTCAAGGCACCTTCAAGCCACGTATATTGTTCACTGTTCGGGGCTACGGGACGCTGCGTGTCCAGGATAAATAGTTCCAGATTACCGTAGCGCAGCTGATAGTAATATTTGGGTTCGGGCAAGGCGAAATAATCATAATAATAATGGGTATCTTCTTCATGGTTACCCAAACTTGGCACGAGAGGCACGCGGCAGAGCAGACTTTTCATATTACGAAAAAAATGATTGTTCCATTGCCCTTTGTCCGGGCCCTTGGAAACGAGGTCACCTGTCAACAAGGTAAAATGAGGACGTTGCTCCCAAGCCAAGTTTGCCAATTTCACAACGTTCCTAGGATTTGCCTGCGTGTCGCTCAGCACTACAAAAGAGAAGGGAGCTTCGCCCACGACGGCAGTTTGAAAGCTGTAGATTTCGCTTTCAACAACCTGAGCTCCCTCGGCTTTGGAGCGAATCTGATAAAAATAGTTTTCCGCCGGTTCCAAGTCTGTAAATACAATAAAATGGAAGGTGACACCGCCTTCCCCTTCAATCCATTCCAAGGCCGCCGCCGCTGCGCCGCAGCCTCCTTCCGTCGTCGCAGGAATATTCGTCTCCCAGCCAACGGTCATCGTCGTGTCCGTGGGATAGTGAAGATACGGCCCCGCAATGATTTTTAGCTTCTCATTGCCTTGGGCGGAAAAGGACGCAAGTCCGAAACAACAACTCAGCACTAGGATCATGATGGTGTTAAAATGGATGGGTAAACGCATGGGGGAATCTTCCTTTCTTAGCTGCTCTAAACAAATTTTATTTTATTATAATATAGCGTCGCAGCTTCAAACTCGAAATACAAGCTCTTTCTGAAAAAAAGATTTCGACAGGAGTCCTGTTGTCAAGCCTTTTTCCGCAATCAATCGTTTAGAGTTTTGATACCCTCTTAAAGGATTCTTAGGAATTGAATCGGAAGGATTATGGTTTGGAAATTATTGCCCCAAGAGTCCCTTCCTATTGGCCATCTTAAGGAATATTTCTAGCAATAGAGGCGTGCTGCCCCCGTGTCCTTCCAAATCGCTACAGTCGTTCTCCTTATCGTTGCTCGACAAGGTGGACGGGACGAAGGACTGAATGGTGTGCGCTGTCTTCCACCTCTCTGCGCGGATACAGCGAGCTTTTCATCTTCACTCTGTTGTTTGTGTAGGCGGCACGCGCCGCAGATAGGGGTAGCCGTCGTTGATAACCTTCTTTTTATCATAGACCCAAGTTTTTGAAAAGTCCCAATTCTTATAGGTAAAGAAGTCAAAAGGATAGGTCATCTGGGCTGTTGTGCGCCCGTTTTTCTTAGAATCAACCTTCGATCCGCAACGCTCCATATCCCAATAGCAGTTGGTGACCGTATCGTCGTCATTCTCGTCCTCGTATTCTTCTCCCCTTTTCACGTCGCAAAAGATCCTGAGACGACTACCAGGTTTGTCTTTCCATATCTTCCCTGCGATTCCGCCCACCATTTCGTCTCCCGTTATCGTACCCGCCGCATAGCAGTTAATGATTGAGTCGTCATTTTCCCCTGCGAGTCCGCCCACGCCTCCACGCCCTGTTATCGCTCCTGTCGCATAGCAGCTGGTGATGGTGCCGCTATTCCCCCCTACGATTCCGCCCACGATTCCATCCCCTGTTATCGCTCCTGTCGTAAAGCAGTTGGTGATGGTGCCTTCTCCATTCCACCCTGCGATTCCGCCCACGTCTCGATCTCCTGTTATCGCTCCTGTCGTATAACAGTCGGTGATGGTGCCGTCATTCTCCCCTACGATTCCGCCCACATTTTCATGCCCTGTTATCGCTCCTGTTGAATAGCACTTGGTAATCGTACCGAGGTTTTTTTCCCCTGGGATTCCGCCCACTTTTTCACCCGTTGACAGCATTTTTATTTGAAATCTTGCTGCGCCGCATAAGCTCCGGTTTATCCCTACGAGTCCGCCCACTGTTTTCTCTCCCGTTACCGTACCCCTCGCATAGCAGTTGGTGATCGTGCCGCGACTGATGCCTTTCCTCCTTGCGATTCTGCTGCTCGCCTTGCCCGCCTTTATCTGCCCTACGACTGTGTAACCTAGGTTCTGCCCTACGATTCCACCCACGTGTTCACGCCCTTTTATCGTTCCTGTCCCATAGCAGCTGGTGATCGTGCCGTCACTTCCTCCTGCGATTCCGCCCACCCCTAACTCCCCTGTTATCGTTCCTGCCGAATAGCAGTTGGTAATCGTGCCGCCTTCATTCCCTCCCACGATTCCGCCCACGCCGCTATAACCACAAATAGCGCAGGCTTCCACACCTATATTTTTTAGGGTTGCTGGACCCTTAGTGTATCCAAAAAGTCCTACGGGCCTTTGCTCCGGTCGATTAATTGTTAGTCCTTTAATGACATAATGTTTACCGTCAAAAGTGCCGGAGAAAGGATTATCTTTTGTTCCTATGGGGGCGAATCCTTCACCGTCGTTCCAGCCGGATGTAGCTTCGGCATCTATGTCTTGCGCAAGAACATAATTACCATCCAAGGGTTTCGCGTCGTTACTGCCAATGCTTTGTAGTTCCTCAATGGATGAAATCACTATTACAGGTGTTGTCATGTCCTAGATCTCCTAATAGTGAATAATTATAAAGAAGCAAGAGCTTCCAATCAAAAGTGAGGATTTGAAGTGTCTTTTAAGTATTCGAACTCGAAGGATCGTGCGGAGTATGGCACACAACTTTGGATGGTTTTCTTG
>JAAYJI010000287.1 GCA_012523015.1 Candidatus Hydrogenedentota bacterium | reverse complement strand
GCATCGGTTTTGAAGCCGCCCATTATCCGAGCGCTGATGCGGTGCAGGACGGCAGGTATAGCCCTGATTACGCCATGTTGACCGGGCTCTTTCAGGGCGATTGGATCACGGCAGCAGAAATCTATCGCCATTGGGCGCTCGAACAACGGTGGGCAAAAGAAAGCCGAATAAAACAAGGTAAGACTCCGGAATGGATCACCAACACGGGTTATTGGGTGTGGAATCGAGGTACTTCGACGGGCGTGCTGCCCCCTGCGCTCCGGCTGCAAAACTATTTGGATGTACCGGTCAGCGTGTTCTGGCATTGGTGGCATGGTTGTCCCTACGACGTGGGTTTCCCCGAGTATCTGCCGCCCCGCGAGGGCAGCGCTGCCTTCCGTGATGCCGTGAAAGAGGCGCGCAGCCACGGCATCAATCCCATTGTCTACATGAACCAGCGGCTCTGGGGAATGACCACAGACAGCTGGACTGCCCAAAAGGCGGAACGCTATGCAGTCAAACAGCGGGACGGGTCGGTACGACCGGAGATCTACAACACCTTCACCCAAGCGCCGAATGCCAGCATGTGCATGGGTACTTCCTTTTGGAGAAACACCTATGCCGCCCTTGCCGACACCGTATACAACGATTTAGGCGTCAGCGGCATCTATATGGATCAAGCCTGCTCCAGCCTGATTTGCTACGATACTGAACACGATCATGAACCGGGCGGCGGCTCCTATTGGATGAAAGGCTTTCAGCAATTAGAATCTGATATTCGGCGGCACTGTCCTGAAGTAGGTCTTGCGGGCGAGGGCTGCGGCGAGGCGTGGCTGCCCCATCTGGATTTGATGCTGAGCCTGCAAGTAAGCCGTGAACGCTATGCCGCCCCCGGAGAATGGGAACCCATCCCCTTCTTTCACGCCGTCTATCATGGCTATACAGTGCTCTACGGGAATTATGCTTCCCTCACAGAGCCTCCTTACGATTCGCTTTGGCCGGAGGAGTTCGCGCCCCATGAACCCTTGAAACTGCTGGATCCCTGTTATCGTTATCAATTTCGGCTTGAACAGGCGCGAAGCTTTGTCTGGGGTCAGCAGCCTTGCCTAGCCAACGTGACAGACGAAGTCTTCGAGGAACGACCCGAAGACTTGGCTTATCTGCGGCAATTGGTGCAATTGCGTCAAGCAGCCTTGCCGTGGCTGCTTCATGGTCGTTTCTTGCGTCCGCCCGCCATGGATATCCCCACCTTAGAGATTGATGTGTCGCGCCTGTCCATTTACGCAGGCCGGGAAGGATCGGTCCAACACTACCGCAAGACCGTAGCCCAATACTTGGCGGCGGCATGGCAAGCAGACACAGGCGCGGTCGCTGTGGCTCTCGCCAACATCAGCGACGTTGATCATCCCCTATCTTTTCGGGTAACCACTGCCGCGCAGGGATTATCTGAGCGCGGCAAGATCTTCAAGCTCCTGCCGCAAGAAGGTCTCCCTTTCGGAAGCTATGCGGACGGGTTGGCGACAGTCTCTGATATGCTCCCCGCCGCCGCTGTCGTGATCTATACATTCGAAAGTGAGTAATCTCGCTGTGAAGAATCTGTGCCGTGAACTCACCATAAAAATCGTCGTCATTGCCGTACACGTATAGCTGCGTGGAGAAAAACGACAATGACGACTTCTTGAAAGGGCACTTTTTATCTAGTAAACAGTATAGCTTAGTCGGCCAACATTTCCATAATGGATACAGGCGCGCCGTCACGGCGAGCGCTCTCATGCGCAGCTTCCATAAATGCGAAGATCTCAAGTGTCTCTTCCGGCGAAACAGGAACCACACCGGTGCGGAAAAACTGCACAATTTCACGAACCATTGGCGCATAATTACCGCTGCCTTGCTGTTCCTCTACGCCTTTCGTTCCGAACACAATAACTTTATGGGGCGTGGCACCGGTGCGCAGCCCGTAGAGCGTGCCTACACGGCCATCAGACCAGCGGCCTGTGACCACGTGGAATTGATCGGTCTTGGTGCAGGTCACCATTTCGCAGCCCACACCCATCAAGGTGTATAGCGCTTCCGTGGGATGAACGCCATACCAGAAGAGATCAGGATGGGTTTGATCCAGATGGGCGGGTCCATAGGAAATAGCGCCGCGCAATTCGCCCACATCCTTATTTTTCAATTCCTGAAGACTTTCGTAAAAACGATAAGAGGACGTACTGAAAAAGGGTACGCCGCTTTCCTTGCTTAATGCGACAATAGCTTTGGCATCGGCCAGTGAACCGCCCAAAGGCTTATCGATAAAAACGCGTTTGCCTGCCTTAAAGACGGGCTTCACTTGTTCGAGATGACGACGGCCATCCACACTATTCAATAAAATGGCGTCCACCTTGTCGCACAGTGCTTCAATGGTAGGCACGATTTCCACGTTGAATTCTTTTTCCAGCTGTTTCGTGTAACCGTCCACGCGGGATGCGCTCGATTCAAGGTCCGGGCTGCCGCCCTTAAAGGCTGCCACCACCCGAGCGCCGGGCACATGATTGGCATTGTCCGGATCATTTAGCACTTGGGTGAAAGCGATGACGTGGGACGTATCCAATCCGATGATTCCCAGTTTCAGCGGCGCTTCTTCCGCGACGACACCCAGACCGGTGAGGGCAAGCGCCAACAGGGCACAGCCTAAAAGACGTACGAACATATCAAAATCCTTTCATTCGTGTTAGATGACTGCTATTGGGGCGAACCCGTCTGCTTCAGACCGGCAGCTCCCAGCCTTTGCGATACTCTTTGGTCAACAGTGCATTGGCATCAGCATTATTAACGACGGTCATCGTCTCTGTATCATACTCAACCCGTCCATTCAATCGCAACGCAACATTGCCGAACAAGACCATTTCTGTAAAAGGTCCCGCATAATCAAAATTGGATACCGCCGGGGCTCCTCCTTTGCACGCATCAATGAAATTGCGGTAATGACTCGTGCCGCTGACACGGGGAATCGTCTTATCGGGCCGGGTATAGTCCGCCATGCGCTCATCGGGCAGGAGCCGCGCTTCGCCGCCATATTCGCCGGCAGTCGCCCAGCCGTCGGTACCGATAAAAAGCGATCCGTTGGAATTGTCGCCCAGTTTTTGTCCTTCAGGTATCCCTTCGGGCAGCTCGGGCTTCAGCCCATTCTCATACCAATACACATCAACAGCTTCCATATCCGCACGGGCGGGAAACTGATATTTGATGATAGCATTGCTTGGATAGGTCTGGTCGTTGGCATTTTCTTGTTGAACCGGTTCCACGGAGAAGTGTTTCGCTTCGCCCAATTTCAATGCAAAAAAGGCAGGGTCCATGATGTGGCATGCCATATCGCCCAAGCCGCCGCACCCGAAATCCCACCAGCCACGCCACTTAAAAGGCGCATACAAAGCATTGAATTCCCGATAGGGCGCGCTGCCCAGCCACAAATCCCAGTCCATCTTTTCCGGAACAGATTCTGCCGGCGGCATAGTTTTTGGTGAACCATGGGGCCATCTGCCGCCCGGCCTATCGGTCCAAATGTGCACTTCACGCACCTTGCCGATGGCGCCGTCCCAGATCATTTCCGCAAGATCACGGACACCATCACCCGAATGGCCTTGGTTGCCCATTTGCGTTGCCACCTTCATCTCTTGTGCTGTTTTGGTAAGGAGACGTGCTTCCGCCACCGTATGGGTCATGGGCTTTTCCACATAGACATGTTTGCCCAGTTTCATGGCATGATAAGCAGCCGGCGCGTGGGTATGGTCGGGCGTGGCGATGGTGACCATATCAATGTCGTCCGCCATTTTATCGAACATTTCCCGATAGTCTTTGAATTGCTTGGCATCGGTAAGGCGATAGAAGGCCTCTCCTGCACGCTCCGAATCGACATCGCAAATAGCGACAATATTTTCGCGCTTAAACGACATGATATCGTGCATCCCTTTACCGCCGACACCGATGCCCGCCACATTCACCTTTTCGTTGGGCGAATGTTTTTTCGGCACAACCCGCGCTTTATTAGTGGTCTGGGCATGGACGATGCCCGCCAAAGGGGATAAGGTAGTCGCAGCTAAAAATACACGACGTGAAAAAGTTGATTTACTCATAGATATTCTCCGGCATCTCGAATTTATGTGAGCGTTACACACCATTGCGAAACAAGTCTCTTGGTCTGACTACAGCAAGACGGGCAAGGTTTTACTCTCTGGAAATGAAACGGCCGAAAAAGTACATCAATCCTTTTTCGGCCGTAGAAACTACTCTATCTTAGAGGGGCATAAAATCAAATCCTTTACGATAAGGCTTGGTCAGGAATTGATTGGCTCCTTCGTTGTTGGTGATTTTCATGGAAGCCACGTCAAAATGCAACTTCTCACCGGCGAGAAGCGCCACATTGCCCATATTCGCCATTTCCGTGAGCGGTCCGGCATAGCTGAAATCGGAGGAGGCTGTGGTGCCCGTTTTACACGCATTGATCCAATGCAGATAGGGATTCTCGCGGGGGATGCGTTCCAAGGTCGGCGTCGGTTTCGTATATTCTTTCATCCGTTCCTCGGGTAGGAGCCGCGTAGAACCGCCATAGGTACCTGTGGTCAGGATCCCGTCCGTTCCGATAAAGAGCGAGCCGTTATCGCCGTCGGCCAACTTCTCGTTTTCCGGTACCCCTTCGGGGCGTTTGGGCAACAAGCCGCCATCGTACCAATACACGGTAACCGCTTCCATATCGCCCCTTGCCGGGAATTCATATCTGATGACGGACTTGTTCGGGAAAGTCTCTTTGGTCATGCCTTCCTGTTCGATCACTTCCACCGTGAACGAAGGGGCTTCATAGAGTTTAAGCGCCCAGAATACGGGATCTACAATGTGGCACGCCATATCACCGATGGCGCCGCAGCCGAAATCCCACCAGCCGCGCCAGTTGAAGGGCGCATAGCCTTCGCCATATTCACGCCAAGGCGCTGTACCCAGCCACAGATCCCAATCCATGGTTTCGGGAACGGTAGCGGCAGGCAGCGGATCTGCAATGCCTTGGGGCCAAATGGGGCGATCGGTCCATGTATGGCTTTCCTTGATCTGACCGACAGCGCCGCTCCAAACGATTTCGCACAGCTCACGAATGCCGTTACCGGAGTGACCTTGATTGCCCATGGCATGGACGACGCCTTGCTCTGCGGCAACTTTCGTCAGCAGCCGCGCTTCCGCAATGGTTTGGGTCAACGGCTTCTGCACGCGCACGTGTTTGCCAAGCATCATCGCCATGTACGCTGCCGGCGCATGCATATGGTCAGGCGTGGATACGGTCACGGCATCAATTTCTTTGTCGATCTCTTCCAGCATAACGCGGAAATCTTTGAACTGTTTCGCGTTCTTAAAGCGATAGAAGGTTTCTTCTGCGCGCTTCCAATCGACGTCACAAAGGGCAACAATATTTTCCGATTTGCAGCCGTTCACGTCGCCGGCGCCCATACCCCCCACGCCGATACAGGCAATGTTGAGTTTTTCATTGGGCGACACTTTTCCCGGTACCACCCGGGCTGTGGTTTGTGCATAAACACGTCCTGCCAATGCAGCTGTAGTCGTCGTGGCAGCCAAAAAAGCACGACGGGTCAGTTTGTTTTTTTTCATGCCGAGTGTCTCCATGCGTTAAATAAGGTTATAATAAAATCAATAGGGCGTCTGCCCTTGGCATACCGGATCCCCGTGGTTTCGCCCATCAACGTCTAAACGCAAAAGGGGAAACCACACATCCACTAGCTATAGTTTCTACCTTCAACGTGGCTATTGTCAAACCGGCACCATGATGATCCATTTCATGGGCGCGGCTCTGCTCCGTTTCACAGCCTATTTCAGCCCCACGTTTCAGGGCCGGGCACTGATATCAAAGCACTTTAAAAGGTCGCTGCTACGCACCAACAAACGTCCTTTCGACAAGACCATGGGCGACCATAACTGTTTCCCGTCCAACACGTGCGCATTGGTCAACTCTTTGTATCCTTCAGGGGAAGGCTCAATCAAATATAAATCGCCCCGTTTCCCATCCAATTCGATGAGCAGATCATCGGCAAGGATGAGGGAGCCCCGCTCAAAAGTCGTTGAGAAATGGGATTTCTTTTTATCGCGCGTTTGCCATAACACCGTGCCGTCCAAAGTCAGGCACATGAGCCCGTCTTCCCGTTCGTTGGAATTGCTGTTCACATATAGATGCTCTTTATAAAATAAGGGCTGCTGAATCTGGCTGCCGCACGCATCGGTTTTAAATAACTCGCGCACCTGGAAACGGTTGCCTTCTTTATGGATTTGTATCATGGACGAGCCCGCTTTGTAGCCGCCCGTGATGAATAGGCGGTCGTCAGGCAGCGCCGTGGCAAAGGGTATGGGGATCATACACTCCCAATTATGATAGGTCCATAGGATGCGGCCGTCTTCCAAGGAAATTCCGTTCACCGATCCTATGCCCGAATCTTTGGGAGGTGTTTCACAGATCATCACCGCCTGATCAACGCCGCACAAATTCACGATGACCGGTGTTGAATATCCCACCTGTCCCTGCATTTTCGTTTGCCAGACGAGCTCACCATCCTCTTTACGGTATGCCGCTACAAAAGCGTCGGGCGCTTGGGGCGCCACAATCACCAAATCCTTATATAGGGAAGGCGCTTGTGCAACCCCCCAATCGGGTACTTTCTGTCCAAAATCTTTACAGATATTTTTGCGCCAAAGGGGCTGGTGCGTGTCTAAATCGATACAATGAAAATCGCCGAGGAGCCCCACACAGTACAAGCGATTGCCTTCGATGGTGGGCGCCGTTCGAGATCCGTCATAGCTCACACTTCCCGGCGCGTCGTAGGCATAGTTCCATTTTTCTTCGCCCGTTTCTAAATCAAAACAACGCAGGTTGTCTTGTTTATCTTCGATACGATCAAGCAAATACACGAGACCTTGGGAAACGGATGGGGAAGCAAAACCGCCGCCCAAGGGGACGCTCCACAACATCTCCGGACCGTCGGCCGGCCACTTGCGGGCAAGCGGAACGGTCTCGCGCGAAATATTGTTTCTATCGGGGCCGCCCATTTGCGGCCAGTCTGCCGCAGCCGTCACCATAAGCAAGGATAGGAAAATGCCCGCCCCTATCCCCTTGTACAGATTCACAAAACGTCGATTCATAGATTCTTCCTCATTATAAACATCATGGGATCTTCGGATTAAATCCGATCTAAGAGGGCTTTGCGCCGTTTACGCTGCCCGACTACTTTCAAAATCTCAAACCAAATAATACACAAAAAGCCAACACAAAAACATACCAGTAAATCCGGGAGCCGCGGTGTGCTGAAATGAAAAAGACCGCGCATGAAGGGAACACCCATAATAAAACAAAGGCCTAGAAGCGCACCGCCTATAACCCACCATAGCACAGGATTGCGCCGTTTCAAAGCACCGACCAACGTACAATCCCAAAAGCGGTTGGTCAAAATGAGTGCTAGATTCGAGACAACCAAGGTCACAAAGGCTAACATGCGCCACGTGTTCTCATCGGAGTGGCGTTGTATAATCGCGTAAAATACGACGCCCAGCACCGCCGCCAACACAATGAGCCCCTGCATCAGACTTAGTAAAATCGTATTGAAATTAAAGAGACGTGCCTCCGGGTTACGCGGCGGCCGCTCCATAATACCCGACTCAGCATCTTCCGCCTCAAAAACGAGGGAGCAAGCAGGATCAATAATCAATTCTAAAAATACAACGTGAATGGGGAACAAGAGGAGCGGCATGTTTTCTCTAAACACCGGCACAATGGATAGGCCGATAATCGGAACGTGTACGGCAAGAATATACACAACGGCCTTATGGATGTTGTCGTAAATACGCCGTCCCAGCCGAACCGCCTTTACAATAGACGAAAAGTCATCGTCGAGCAAAACCAGCCCCGCCGCTTCGCGTGCCACATCCGTGCCGCGCTCCCCCATAGCAATGCCAATATGTGCCGCTTTCAGCGCAGGCGCGTCATTCACACCGTCACCCGTCATGGCGACAATCTCGCCCCGCAACTTCAACGCGTTGACAATACGCAATTTGTGTTCAGGCGCAGCCCGGGCAAAGAGACAGACATCATCGATAGCTTCCGCCAGCTCCTCATCACTCATAGCGTCCAATTCAGCGCCTAAAATTGGCTTTCCCGCTGTGTCCATGCCAATCTGTCGCGCAATACTTAAGGCGGTGCCCGCATTATCGCCCGTGATCATGATCACCCGTATCCCTGCCGTAGCACATTGGGCGAGCGCTTCGGAAACACCGGTCCGTATGGGATCGGCAAAACCGATTAACCCTAAAAACTCAAATATGAAATCATGTTGCTCTTCCGGCAGCTGCGGCTTCGAAAAGCGCGACATGGCAACGCCCAACACGCGCAGTCCCCGCGCTGCCATGAGGGCGACCTGTTCTTGCAGCGCAGCCGTCTCCACTTCACCGAGGTGACACAAATCAGCGATCGCCTCGGGCGCTCCCTTCGCCGAAATTTCATAGTCCGTACCCGTCGGAGAACGCCAGACATGGGATAAGGCGAGCAATTCCGGCGACAAGGGATATTCGCGGATGAGCGTCCAATTCTCGTGCAGGTGTTCCGTATGGGCAAGATAATATTCGCCCACCTGTTTCAAGGCTTTTTCCGTTGGATCGAAAGGATCCCGCTTACTCGCCAAAATACCGTATTCCAAGAGTAAATGAAAGTTTTCCGGAAGCTCCGAACCTTCCGCATGATCTGCAACCTCAAAATGCTGACCGTTGGCGTACAAACTGCTTACGGACATACGGTTTTGCGTCAGTGTACCCGTTTTGTCAATGCATAATACCGTTGCTGCGCCCAAACTTTCCACAGCCGGCATGGTCCGGGTCAATACATTGCTCCGTGATATGCGCCACGCGCCTAAGGCAAGAAACACGACCAATACCACGGGAAATTCTTCAGGCAGCGTCGCCATGGCAAGGGTCAAGCCGGCAAGAATACCTTGCATCCACGAATCGGCCGTATTGCCGCGCGTAAGTCCATATACTACGACAATCAACGCGCACATGCTCAGACCGAAAAT
>JAAYJI010000286.1 GCA_012523015.1 Candidatus Hydrogenedentota bacterium | reverse complement strand
CCCCTATGTCTATGCCCATCCCTCTCGGGCCATGGAGAAACTGGTGGATCGTGTTCACGATATAGCAGCTATCTCCGGTAAGGGGAAAGAATTGCACGTCAATATTATCCGTACCGACGGTGATTACTGGCCGCTGCCGTGGTATTTTCGAGGATATACGCGGATCGGATGGTGGCATGCGATTCCCGAGCAAGCCGATGCAGATATGATCTTGGTAGCGCCGGAGCTCTATGAGAGCGTGCAAAAGCATTTGAAAAACGAATATTTTGTGGAGTTTCAGGCCTTACGCCCCGGTGTTTTGCTTTATGCCTGCATCCGTCAAGACTTGTGGGATGAATTTATTGCCGGGCGCGGCGGTTGATCCCCTCCTATTTTTAAGCTTAATTTGACCGCATCGGAAGCTTTCGCGCACGCCATACAAAGGGCGCTTGGAAAACATTGCATTTTTTTTCGCGATGTGTCATTATATTGTGGTATAAACGGATAAAAATCCAAGTTAGTACACAATATGTTGTCCTATAGGCATAATGCTTCTTGTATAGTTTCGGAGGAAGCCCCTGTGCGATTAAATAAAAAGCGAGGTTGGCCTTTTTTTGGCCGCTCATCATCAAAAAACCCCATAAAAATTCCCGATGTCTCCACAAATAAAGAAGAGGAGTCTCCATTGATGGAACGCAACATGGAAGAAAAGGAAATGCCGGTAATGAACGACCAGCCTATTCAAGTTTCAGGTGATCCTTCCCAATCGTTGGCGTCCTGTCTTGGACGATTTAATCGATTTTTAAGTCAGGCGCAAC
Organism: Candidatus Hydrogenedentota bacterium; assembly: GCA_012523015.1. Lineage (NCBI taxonomy): Bacteria > Pseudomonadati > Candidatus Hydrogenedentota > Candidatus Hydrogenedentota bacterium. The sequence goes on along the minus strand of JAAYJI010000286.1, from coordinate 5,798 downwards.
ATAATCCGGAGTCCGGCGATTGGGCTGAACGCTGTATACGGGAACTCGGTGAGGCGCTCACGATTACCATCAAGGGACAGTGGGATCCGGTCAAAGATGCCATTCTCGAAACAGCCCGTATTTTGCATAGCTATGATCGAGTCGGACGACGCAGCGAAAGTATTCCTTTCTTAAATAGCAGCTATGAAATTCTATCCCTTATGGTAGGCGATCTTATTCTCGATAAAGTTAAATCCAGTGTTGTTTTAAAGTGGAAAGAACTTTATAAAAAAGCGCTTGATGATCTGCAACGTGCTGGAATTCCGCTGGCGGAAGATGACGACGAAGAGATGGAGGAAGAAGAAATTTCCCTCTCCGAAGAAAGTGAAGCTGCTGCGCCTCCGGAAGAGATTGCTCAAGAAGAAGCTGCAAACGAAGATGTTGCCGCTGAAGAAGAATCAGCGGCTCCAAATGAAGGGCGTCCCGATCTAATCATTTACAATCATAACGACCCTTATGAAAAAGAAGCTGAAACTTTTGTTGAAGAGGACGCTTCGATAGAAACTTCGGATCTTGAATCGGATGAAAGCGATGTTCAAGAGGTCTTGCCGAAGGACAGCTTGGATGAGGAAACTTTTGAAGGGGACTTCCCTCTGGACCATACAGAGGAAGAGTTTACAGAAGACACAGAATATCCGGAATCCCCGACCGACGATGATAGCTTAGCAACAGCCTTTTCAGAAGAAGAGGGCTTGAAAGCGCCTTTCGATGATGGATCCGGCGCTGATAGTGGCGATGATGAATCTTTTGAAAGGGAAGCCGTCACAGTATTGGATATCGTTGAATCGGATATAGAAAAGCAAGTGCCACCTTCGGACATATCGGAAGGGGAGACTTCGGATGAAGAAGAAACAGCGGTAGAAGAAGACCAAGAAATAAGCTATGGCGACGATAGCGTTTTAGAAGCAGCAGACAAGATTGACGTGGTCGCGGAAGAAGAACGTAGCGATTTTTCAGAAGAAGCCAATGACGTGTCTTTTGGAGAAGAATCGGCAACGGACGATTTTCTAGAGACTTCTTCTTTTTCTGATACGATGGAAGAAGAGCCTACGACTAGCCTCCAAATCCCTGAGCTTTCAGAGGAACATTCAAGTGAAGAAGTGCTTCCGGATGAGACTGAAGAAAGCGCTATTCAACAGTATGATGAAGCCGCGTTTTCATCGGAAGCACCTGAATAATTAGAGGAAGCTTTTAGTCCAGACGAAGAAGAAGGTGCAGATGCCGGTGAGGCTGAGCGTATTCAACCGGATCAGATTGTTTTAGAAGACTCGGAATCTGTTGAAGGTGACGACGCCGATGAAGTAGCAGAAGAACCGCTTTACCAAGACAGCGAAGAAGATGTTGAGCCCCTTCTAGTTGAATCAGCGAGCATCGATGATACAACGAATTTGCTTGCCGGCACACGCGACGCCTTAGCACGGGGTGACGTTCATTCTGCTAAACATTTGGCTTTGGAACTTGCCCGAAAAATCGCCATTATGGAGTATAAGCAGGCTGAGGCGCTGGTAGCTGATGTTGAAAATAATCTGATCACCAACGCGAAGGATATCCAATCCATTGAAGACCAGATACAGGCGACAGAACTGAACTTGCTTCAAACCGAAGAAACGCTGGCGACTCGTGAAGGTGAATGTAATTCCTGCAGGGAACAAGTGGCGTCCATGGATGACAAGCTTCGTTTGTTCCAAATGGAATTGGAAGATCTGGATACGCAGATAGAAGCGTTAAAGCATTCCCGTACAGAACAGGTCAACCGAAAACTAAATAAAGAAAAGGAGCGGGAGGAAATGCTTAACAGTGAAAGCCGCCTGCAAACAGAGATAGAGACACTGAGACAGGTCGCCGATGATATTCATGATGAGCTGGAACGATTGGCAGACGAGAAAAAGGAAGTTCTTTCCCAAAAACAGGAAATAGAACTTTCCATTTTTGCTGCCAAGGAAAGCTCCGGAAAACGTTATGAAGCGTTGAACGCCATTGAGCAGACCTTGGGTTCCGCATTGGGAGATTCCAATGACGCTGTTTCTGGCGAAGAAGAACTTTTTCCGACGGAATGATCTTTTGTACTATCGGACTTTACCGGTAATGGAGGTTTATTTATATGGCAGCGAAAAGTGAAGTCGTGGCTGCAGTTGACTTTGGGAGCCGTGAAATCCGGGTACTGATAGGTCGGCATTTTGCGAATGGCATAACAAAAATATTGGGCTATGGCAGCGCGCCTTCCGACGGCTATGTTGAATTCGGAGCCATACAAGATGCGGCAGCAGCTGAGCTGGCTTTTAAATCTGCCCTGCGTGACGCCAAACAAATGGCGAATGCACGTATCTTTAAGATCTATTGCGGACTCCAAGGCGAAACACTTCACTCCCGGCGCTACGAAGGAAAAGCGCCGATTGAAAATGGTGTTGTCAAACCTGAACATCTTGCCAAGGTCAGGGATAATGCTGCAATAGGGCTGAATGCGCCGGATAAACTTCCTGTATCCTGCATTATGTCGGAGGAATGGAAAGTTGACAATATGCCTGTTGTCGATCCTCTCGATATGAAGGGATCGGCATTGCAGGGAAATATTCGCTTTATACAATTGCCTGTATTTCTTGAAAATAATCTGCGCTCTTGTGTGGAGAAACAAGGGATTGAGATTGCAGATTTTGTGTTTATGCCCATCGCTGCCGCCTATGGCTGTCTCACACGTGAAGATAAGCAAATCGGCGCGGCGGTGGTTAACATGGGGAAATCGTGTACAGGTATCACCACCTTTCTAAACGGAAGTATTGTCGATGTGACCACGCGGCCTTTTAGCAGCGGGTTAATTATCTCGGATGTGGCAGCGGGCTTAAAAACTACCTTTGAAGAGGCCGCTGAATTGGTGCACGAGTATGGAATCAATCGAAATCAATTTGATAAAAATAATGCGGTGCCGGATTATAACCCTGACGCAATCAAGGATGAAGATAAGGTAATTATAAAATTAAATCAAACTGCTACCGGAGAACCCGCAACAGCAGATAGGGCTTATTTAGAATTTATTATCGCATTACGGGCAAAAGAATTAGGGGAAGAAATCAACAAATATTTGGAAGCGAAAAAACTGACGAAGATGTTAGCGAGAGGAATAGTTATCACGGGCGGCGGAGCGCTCATTGAAAATCAAGATATGGTCATACAACAAGAATGCGGCTTGGATACGCGTATCGGTGTGCCCATCGGGTATGATGAAATCCCTGAAGCGATCAACAAACCCGATTGGAGCCCTGTAGCCGGCGTACTTAATTATGCCGTGGCGCAGCGGCGCGTCAACCGAAAACGCCAAGGAATTATGTCTTTCGGGAATGAAAATTCCAGATTGGAGGCCTTGCGCCGTTTCTTCAATCGCTTTGTCATCTAATATTCTGCTCAGGCTTCAGATAAAGAAAAGAAATGGACTCTAGTCTATGTTTGCTTTCCTTCGTGGGAAAATAGCATTAAAAAAAATCAATCAGGTGGCTTTGGATGTCAAAGGTATAGGCTTCGATGTGCTTGTACCGGATCTTCTCCAAAATCGATTAACTGTCGGGGAAGAAGTTACGTTGTTGACCTATTGCCATATCCGTGAAGATAGTTTTCAGATTTTTGGATTTTCAACAGAAAAAGAAAGGAGCCTCTTCACCACTTGTATTACCATCAGCGGCGTTGGCCCTAAAGTGGCACTTGCGTTATTGTCCACACTGAGCGTTGATGCGCTGATACAGGCTGTCCAAGAACAAAATATCGAAGTCTTGACACGTGTTCCGGGAGTTGGTAAAAAACTGGCTGGACGCATTATTTTGGAAATGACCAGCAAGATGGGGAAAACGACGGAACTCAGCGCTTTGTTGGGGCAGCCGGAAGCCAATGCTCCCGTCGAAGGGGATGATGTTTATGAGGCTTTGATCAGTTTGGGCTGTTCCATCGCCGAGGCAAGAAATGCCGCGACTCATGCGCGGAAAACATTGGGAGAACAGGCCGCGGATGCTGATCTTGTCCGTGAAGCACTGCGCTCCCTGGCGAAAGTCAATCATGGTCAACGATAATCTCATTACCCCCGGTCTTATTGAAGATGACGCTTCTTATGATGATAAAATACGGCCCCAACGCTTGGAGGACTTTCCCGGCCAGGAGCCCATCAAAGAAAAGTTGCGCATCTCAATCTTGGCTGCGCAAAAACGCGGGGAGCCCTTGGATCATTTGCTGCTCTGCGGCCCACCCGGACTGGGAAAAACAACCTTGGCACGTATCATTTCCAATGAAATGGGCGTTGACATCCGCCAAAGCGCAGGGCCGGTCATAGAAAGGCAAGCAGATTTATCCGCCATTTTAACGAGTCTGGAAGAATACGACATTCTTTTCATTGATGAAATCCATCGATTGAATCACGCTGTTGAGGAAACACTTTATTCCGCCATGGAAGACTTTGAAGTCGATATTATGCTTGGAAAAGGGCCCACAGCCCGATCTATGAAAATCGGATTGCGCCCTTTCACGCTCATCGGCGCCACAACACGGGCAGGACTGCTTACGCCGCCCTTGCGCGCCCGTTTTGGGGATACATGCCGTTTCGACCTGTATAATCCCGAAGAGTTGGAATGTATTATTACCCGCTCCGCGCGTATACTCAATGTGCCCATAGAATCCGATGGGGCTCTGGAAATTGCCACACGCTCCAGAGGCACTGCGCGTATCGCTAATAGACTGCTCCGCCGCGTGAGAGATTATGCTCAAGTAAAGGGAGACGGTGTGATCACCCGAGCAACTTCTGATGCCGCCTTGCAAATGCTGCGCATTGATGGCTTGGGTCTCGATGATATGGACCGACAAATCTTGAGCGTACTCATTGAGAAATTTGGAGGAGGTCCCGTGGGACTTGCCTCCTTAGCTGTTGCTGTTGGAGAAGAACGGCAGACCCTTGAAGAAGTACATGAACCCTACCTCATCCAAATTGGTTTCATGAAGCGCACACCCCAAGGACGGGTTGCCACTTCCCAAGCTTTCAAACACCTCAACAAGACGCCTCCCTCCCACGATGATGAAGGCAGGCTCTTCTAAATCAGGTAGAACCGGGATATCTTCGTCTTAGCTGTCGTCTTCGACAATCATCGAGATCGTGGGTTGCGATTTCCGGAATCCCCTGTTTCCTCAGGAATAAGCCGGTGATGCTGCCGCATTCTTTGTTTATCACTTGTCGCCACATAAATGCGCTTGCCGTGGGTGTCGATCTTTGCGTAGAACATGGCTGTCGCCACGGTACCGGGTGTTGGAATAAAACACTGCACTTGACGGGGCCGCCAATTGCGCTTTTCCAACCACTCAGCGAGCATTTTCATATCTCCGTCTGTACAGCCGGGAAAAGCACTGATTAAGTAAGGCACAAGAAACTGTGTCTTCCCTGCCTTTCGTGATTCCTCTTCAAAAAAGTGTAGGAATTGTTCAAAAACTTTCATAGAAGGTTTACGCATGAGACGGAGCACGGGATCACAAAGATGCTCGGGCGCTACCTTCAGTTGGCCGCCCACAAATTCATGGATAAGTTCACGTAAAAAAGTGTGGCGCTCATCGGTCAAATCATAGCGTATACCGCTGGAAATACGCAGATGTTTTACTCCCTGTATAGCGGCAACCTCATGCAGCAATTGAACCAAGGATTCATCATCAATCTTGAAATGAGGACAATGCCGGGGGAACAGGCAATCTTCGCGCCTGCATTCGGATGGCTCGGAAAGGCAGCGGGCGCCCCACATATT
>JAAYJI010000285.1 GCA_012523015.1 Candidatus Hydrogenedentota bacterium | reverse complement strand
GCATGGGCGCTTGTTCCGCCTCGCTACGCTCGGCTCCACAAGCGCCCATGCAATCCTGCCAGGAGGCGCGCTCATGAAACACAGAAACTCTCATAACAACTGGACCAAAAAGCGGGGGCTTGACACAAACACCACAAGCTTGACAGCAAGCGGTCTTATGGAATACGTGTTTAAAATATTTGCCGAGCAAAGGATTATTTTTTAAATAGTCCGCTTTAATTTCAACTGATAGACCTGCTCTTTTAGGTTCGACCTTATATTGATTGCTGTCAATAACGATCGTTTGCATCCACTCCTTCCAATTAGATAATTGATTTGATATATTTATTGTCAAAAATTGGCTTTTTAAAGTGTCTGTGTATTTTAATTTATTTTTAATTAAGTCACGCCCGTTTTTACGCGCACTCCATCCATCTTTAAGAATAAAATCTTCGAAATCAGAATCTTCTTTTCCATATGCAGTTTTAATAATTTCTAAATACTTGTCTACCTCTTCTTTGTAATTGGTATATTCTATGAAGCGAGATTTTCCGCCGCCCATTGGACAGCAAAGGCAACCTACTCTAGCGCTTCCTTTTTTATACGCTTCATTTACTAAAAGAGAGTGGGCAAAAATATATAACCAAACTTCTGCAGAAGTCCATTCTAAAATTGAATTGTGGCTATACTGACCTTTAGTCTTTTCTCCTGTATTTAAATATTTGTAGTGTGATCGAACATTACTTTCATGTCCGCGGACACCGACAAATGCCAAACCCTTGTAGTCTTCTTTACCGGTAATTTCTCTCAGTTTAAGAGTTTGTGGAGCACTTTTATGCACCGAGCAACACCATCTAAGGACGCGCGATGGTGGTCCAAAAATATTCCAAGATTCTTCCGGACTGAGACGCGATTCTGCGCTATAAAATGGGATGTCCTCTTGAATACATTGTTCTTTAACTTTTCGGATAATTTTATAAGTGTCTAAAAATTCCATACCCGTATCACCAAAAAGCACAAGAAAACTACGTTTTGGCAGTGCTTTTTTAACAAGATCTAATAAGACAAGACTATCTTTTCCACCGGAAAAGGCAACGTGGAAGCAGTCTAGTTTTGCTTTATATTTTTTATAAACATTCAGTATTTTTTTTATTGTAGTTTGCTCAACGACCTGAAGTACCTTCCTATTGGCCTTTGTCATAGCTTCAATATTTATAGGGCGCAGCTTCTTCCCTCTCGGTTCTGGTCTAATAACCTTGCCATTGTCAGATTTGGGAATGTTTATTTCGGGTGCTGTGTATAGATTACCACCTTTAAGTCTGGCTACCACTTTACCGCGATAGATGTATTGATTTGCTTCAGCCCACATATAGGGCAGATCGGTCTGTTTGTCATATTTCCAATATTTATCAAAGCCCAAGATATCCAGTTCTGGAGCATATACAGGGCGTGGTTCCTTTGAAAATCCGGTTGGACTGAAATTAAGAAGTAATCCTCCTGTTTCCGGATCATGGGTATACGAATACATACTCATCCAATCCTTTGTCTAATATCCTGTGCTTTTTTTAAGATATCGTTAATTCTGTTTAAATTTCGGCTTCCACTGTAGCCCTCATTAAAGAGATAGTTGTTTACATCATCTTTTTTGAGGGGTATATTGGATCTTGCTACGGCATCACTCATGATCTCTTCATATGACAGTCCGCAACGCTTCCGAACAATGACCCCGATATTTGTTGAATTTTCGGAGAGGGCATCAATACGAAATTGTTTGCTGAAACGGCGGCAGTAACTCTCTAAAAGATGGAGATTCCACCTGTAACCACAGCTTGGAACGTCGGAAAAACTGGTGAATGCTTTTATGGGCAGATAATCATAGGGCACGTTTTTTTCGATGACTGCATCGATTGCTTCAATATCGAAATGTACTTTGTCGTCGGCTACAAATCGATCTTTGTCAATGCGCACAAGAACCGTATTGGCTGCGGAAATCGCCTTATAACTACGATCTTCTTTCAGTTCGTTTTTGGCGTAGTCTCTCAGTTCTTCCAGGGTGCATTGGTCTTGTTTTCGACAGTAGTCTATGAGAATGGTTGAAACGTCAAGTTTTTCCCCTTTGTGAGAAAGCACTTTCCCCTGCCTGTGAAAGGTATCGGCCAGGCATAGGCGATAAACAGCGTTGTATAGGCCTATTTCTGACAATTGATCATTCCTTTCCCGGATCTCTTCCAGGGGCAATGCTCCCATAGAGATATAACCTTGCTCCGTGCAGGCTTTCTCTGTCAGGTCACGGATGGATGTCACTTCCTCGTCGGTAATATGAATCTGTGCGGCATAAACATACGTTTCTTTCTCGTTCCAAATAAACTCTTCCTCACGGACTAAAGTATTCTTGATTCTTGGCAGAGGTATGCAGGGCAGTCGTTTTGCCAATTGTTCACAATCCCAAGAAAAATTATTCCCCCATACACGCAGAATTTCGTCTTTCACGACCTCTAAAAAAGCCCCGGTTTTAGATCCAAAATAGAGTAATGTAAAGTTTAATTCGGGGAAGAGATCCTGGAGGAGGATACGAAGCATTTCTTCAGAAAGCACGCCTTGTTGTTCGAGTTCGTACCAATGCAAGGTATAGAAGGCTTCGAAAAAGATAACGGCTGCGCCTTGGTCGAAATGATGTTCGACACCTTTGCGTATCTTTTCACGCGCCTCGTTGGTGATAACATATATTTTGTTCTCATAGCTCATACCACAATCGCGAATGTAGGCTTCCAGCGCTTTATCCTCAGATGGCAGCCCGGTAATGCCCGCCTCTGCTGCAAAGCTGCGAAACCGTTTCATCTCAATAAAGTCAAATCTAAAACCATTGCGATAACGGTTCAGCAACAGTTCCGTAATCTGTTGTTTCAGGAGGGTCGTGTCTTGTGTCGATTCGCAAAGGATTTCAACATCGTTGAGGTCAATGCTGCAATGGTCACAAAGTTTGGAGATGACGGAAATCATATTTTGGGCGTGGTTATTGGTGCGAATCCATTTGCCGTTAGAAAGTTGAGACCCCTGAATAAAGGCTTCTTTTTCCGGCTGTAAGAAAGGCATAATCCCGTATAAGGCTTGTTGTTCCAAGACGGCTAATTTAGGATGGTCTTGGGCTATCAGCCACTCCGTGATGGCTATGAGTACAGCAGACCAACGTTGCTCATCCAGCGGGAGTTGTTGGCCTTGAAGCGTACAGCGTACAGGTCGTGCTTCGTCATAATTTTCAGGCTGCCTAAAATCAACGCGCCAGTAATAGGCGCCATGCTCATCTAGGATGTCCGTATCGGCTTTGCTTTGTGTTTGTTCTTTTGCCGCTTCTTCGGCACGCTCTTTCGCGGCTTTGTTTTCCTTATAATAAATGGCGATATCATCCAAAGGGATATCGCAATGGGCGCAGAGCTTGTTGATGATCGTGACCAAAGTGTCGGCGTTGTATTGGGTGAACAACCATTTTCCGTTGGATAAGAGTTTGCATGGGCGATCTTCATCCTCTTCAGCTAAAAGAAAAGGTCGTTCACCTATCAGTGCCTTTTGTTCCAAGGACGACAGTCGGGGATTTTGGGCTGTGATAAGCCATTCTGTAAGGGTTAGTAAGGTTTGTGCCCATGTATTTTCTGTTAAGGGAAGCTCTTTCCCTTGGAGGATACAGCGCATCGGCTTGGTCCATCTCAGATCTTCATCGGGGGCAAAGGTGACCCTATGCAGCTCCGGATCGTCTTCCGGATTCTCATGTATGGGGGATGCAGCCGGCGTAGCCTCGCCGGTCTCGTAAGGCTCTGCTTGTACTTCCCCAACATTTGCATCGCCCTCTTCAGCTTCTGACCCTTGCTGTTTCTTATAATAAATGGTGATGTCATCCAAGGGGATACGGCAATGGGCGCAGAGCTTGTTGATGATAGTGACCAAAGCGTCGGCGCTGTATTGGGTGCTCAACCATTTTCCGTTGGACAACAGTTTGCATGCGCGATCTTCAACCTCTTCAGCTAAAAGAAAAGGTCGTTCACCTATGAACGCCTTTTGTTCCAAGGACGACAGTCGGGGATTTTGGGTTGTGATAAGCCATTCTGTGACGGCAACTAAGACCCATGCCCATGCGTTATTTTGGAAGGAAAGCTCTTCTCCTTGAAGGATAAGGCGCATTGGCTTGGTCCATCTCAGATCTTCATCGGGGGCAAAGGTGACCCTGTGGAGCTCGGGGTCGTCGTCGGGATTCTCAAGTGTGATCGGTTCCGGGGATTGAACGAGTTCTTCCGCCTGTGGCTCGAGCTCCTCTTCCTGCGGACTCATGGCTTCGGTATCTTCGGCTGGCGCGGGGACTTCCTTATTTTCCGAGGCAGCTAATATTTCTTCCGGCGCAGGCTCGATCTCCTCTTCCGATGTTGGCAGCTTTTGTTCTACCTCAACTGAGCGTGTCGTTAGCGGTCGTTTTGTTGCAGATTTATTACGTTTGAAAATTTTAAAAAGTTTTTTCATAGTAGACCTTGGCATACGTAATTCCTGTGCTCCCTGTATTCACGTTCCCTTTGGCGTGCTTCCCGAGTGCCTTACTAAGTCAACAAATCTTGAACATAGGCATCACGCTATTTTAATAGGGAGAGATCCAAAACCATAATCACTAAAGATTTAACTCATTTTATAGTATACGTGAAGGAAGTGGCAAATACAGCGCAGGTTCAAAATATTTTTTTGTTGCTCTATCCGCAATTCCATATAACGCCCCGGCATTCAGCTGCGTTTTAATGCAGGCGCAGCGCCGCCACCAGTTCCACGTGTGGGGTGTGCGGGAAGAGATCGACGCCCAGCAGCTGCGTCAGCCTATAGCTTTCGGTGAAAGCGCTTAGTTCTTCCGCCAACTTGCGGGGATTACAGGAAACATAGAGGATATGAGGCGGCGCCATCTCCAGAATACGCTTGATCGATTTGGGATGCATGCCCGCTCGGGGCGGATCAAGGACAACGGCACTGGCTGCAGGCATACCGCCCCGTTGCTGCAGTTTTTTGGTGAAGCCCCGGACGGTGTCGGTAATGAATTCCACGTTTTGGATATCGTTCCGTACGGCATTGAAGCGGCCGTCTTCGGAGGCATGGACGTTATTCTCGACACTGACGATCTCGGGCGTGTAGGGGGCACAACAAAAGGCGATGCCCCCTGCGCCGCCGTAGAGGTCGTAGAGGAGCTGCGCTTCCACGGTCTTCGCCCAGTTGGCTATGATTCCGTAGAGTCGTTCTGCGGCAAGAGGAATGGTCTGGAAAAAGCTCAAGGGCGAGATACGGAAATGGAGCGCTTTCTCGGTTCTTTGTTCGGCAGCGAGGTATTGGCCGGGATTCTCGTAGGGCACGCCGGCGGCTGAGGCAGCTTCCGCTTGCAGGTCCGGGAGAAGCGTTTCGGTGATCCATTCCTTGCCGTGGAGCAGGGTCAACGTGTCGGCCGTCGCCACCTCCGCTTTGCCGCCGAATTCACCATGAAGGATGCTGCACGCATCAAAGCCCTTTACTACGGCCTCGACAAAGGCATCTGCATGGGGCAGCGTTCCGGGCGTGGTCAGCAGCACGACCATTCTTTCCCCTGACCGCTTACCGTCGCGGACCAGCAGATTGCGCAATCTGCCCGTGTTGGCTCGGCTGTTATAGGCGTCGAGTCCGCAGGCTTCCCGCCATGGCCGCAACGCAGTGAATAGGCGGTCGAGCCCTTCTGGTCCAATGAGGCATTCGTCGAGCTCTAAGGGCCAGCGCCATCCTTGGCGCGTTTTAAAGCCCAGCACGGTCTCCCGCTTGAAGTCTTTGGGCGGCGGTTCCGGATAGCGTTTGAGTGCGAAGCCGGGATCCACCTTATTGCGATAATGGTAGCGTACGGGCGACGGGATCAGCGGAATATCTTCCTGCCAAAAGGCGGCGAAGCCTTCCTTTAAGACCGCCTGTTTCTGGCTGAGCTGAGCGTCGTAGCTCAGATCCTGAAACTGACATCCGCCGCATTCGCCAAAGTGGCGGCAGCGCGCAATAGACTTATTCTCAGGCTGCATGGCTATGGCTGTCCCCCGCTTTATGGCGTTTCGTCGGCGTCATTCATGGCTAAAATGGCGTTGATGGCCGCTGCCATTTCGCTCCGTTTCACAGTGACCTGTGCCGCTTTGCCGGCTTCACGGTAGGCGTCGCGATCTTGGATATCCTTTCGGACTCGTTTGCCTGCGTAGAGGTCTTTGATCGATACTTCGCCCTTTTCCAATTCATCTTCGCCCAAAATGACGGCTACCGGTATTTCGTAGCGGTCGGCGTCGCTGAGCTGATTGGCGAGATTTTTTTTGCCGCCCAGATAGGTGGAGGTGTTGAAGCCCAGCGAGCGCAATTCTTTGGCGACACGCAGCAGCTCGCGGGGGTGTACCCTGCCGATGGCCGCGATGCAGACCTGCACGGTGCTTTTACGGAGGGGCACCAAGGACAACTCGCGCAGGGCGGTTAACAAGCGATCAACGCCGATCGACGCGCCTGTAGCGGGGATCTCTTGGGCAAGGAAACGGTTGCACAACTCGTTGTACCGTCCGCCGCCGCCCACAGAGCCCACCTTCGGACAATCCACAATTTCGATTTCATAGACGGCGCCTGTATAGTAATCAAGTCCACGGGTGAGGCTCGGATCGAAGCGCGCCTCTTCCTCGGAGATCTCGAGCACCTCCAGAAAGTCGGCCAGTTCCGACATCTCCGTCAGCGCTACCTCCGCTTCTTCTGTGGCGGGCAGTTGCGCGCGCAGCTTTTCAACAACAGCGCGCCTGTTATCGGCTTTCACATCAATGAACGCGAGGATGTCTTCGATGAGCGCTGGTTCAAGGTGTACGCCGGGGATGGGATCGCCGGACTCATCGACCCGTCCGCTGCCTAGCTCGGCGCGCACATTGTCGGCCCCCACTTTTTGCAGCTTATCGACTACGCGCAAGCTGTGCTTTATGCGCGCCATTTCGCTGATACCGTTGCCCGTCAAGAGGGCGTCCATGAGTTTGCGGTTGCTGATGCGCACGCGGAAGCGGGGTTTTTCATCTTGGACAAGGCCAACAGCGCGCATGGCTTCGCAGAGTACGGCGATGACTTCTGCATCGGCGACAACACCCCGTGCGCCGGCAATATCAATATCGATTTGCGTGAACTGACGGAACCTGCCCAAACCGGGTTTATCGGCGCGGAATACGGGGCCTACATGATATCGTTTGAAGGGCAGTTTGATGCGATCCCGATATTGACTGACGATGCGTGCAAAGGGAACGGTGAGATCAAAACGCAAGGCGGCGGCTTCATTCTCAGGTGTGAAGAGCTGAAAGATTTCCTTGTTTACTTCAAGGCCTGCGCTGCCCGTGAGCGTCTCCAGATGTTCCATGACCGGCGTGTCCAGCTGTACAAAACCGAAGCGTTCATAGACGCGGCGGATGCGATCGATGACGTCTGTTCTGGCAATCATTTCTTCGGGTAAAAGGTCTTGAAATCCTTTGAGTGTTTGTGGTTTAATTCTTGACGATCCCATAAAGCACACTTCCACATTCGTTGATTAAGGTTGACTACATAGGCGGCGCTGCGGCTGAGGCACAGCAACGTCTTCTTTCGAGCAGCTAAGCGATAGTACCGGGAGTCGGTTAATCGGATTTGCTCTTCGGTATGATCAGTTCTTGATTGATCTTCAAAATTGACTTCGACGTCAAATCGTTCACTTCGAGGAGATCCGCCAATTTCACGCCATACTTCTTGGCGATGGCATAGGGGTTATCTCCGGAAACGACGACATGAACCGTATCGTCTGCGCGGGTCTCTTTTGGCGTGTCTTTTTTCGCCGGAGCCGCCTCTTCCGCCGCCTTCTCCTCCTTCACGGGGGCGCTCTCATCCTTTGCCTTTGCCGTATCTTTATCCTTGTCTTGGGCAGGCACATCGGGTTTCGGCGCTTCAGGGACAAGGGCTCCGGTTTCGGCTGTTTCAGCCTCAGGCACCGGTGTTTCTACGGCGGGCGTGAGCGGCAGCGGTACGAGCTCTGCGGACTCGTTGGTCACCTCTGCCCGTGCCGCGGCTTTGAGACATTGTGCCCGTGCTTCGGCGAGGGCTGCGATACCGGCCGCTTCAATCTTGCGTCCCGCTTGTTCGAGGGATTCGGCGTCTTCGACGAGGCGGCGCACCTCACCCAAAACCCAATCGCCCCGTTCCCGTGCCTTGGCGGAACCTGCCGAGCCGGTCAAATACAAGGACTGAAATTCTTCTGTTCTGCCCAGCGTATCGGAAACAGGCTCGAGGAAGAGCTCTCCCCTATCCTCTTCGATAATGGCCATGGTTTTCAGAATATCGGAAATAAGCATGATAGCGGGGACAGCCACGTGGCGGGACAGCCCTCGGCTGTGCCATTGTTCTTCGATCCACGGCAGGGTCCGTGCCAATTCCAAGAAGCGCAGCCGGTTGGCGTCGCTTCGCGGTTCCGCTCCGATTTTTTGGATGCGCTCGATCACGTCAGGCGTAAGGTTTTCGCGCAGGTCGCTTTGCGCCATGAAGAAATCGATTTGTTGTTTCAGTCGGTTGACTGCGGCACGGCCGAGCAGTGCGCCGCCGGTTCCTGTCAAATACACGGGTATGGGGCCGCAGGGCACTTCCAGCCCGCGCTGTCCCGGCTCATCCAGTTTCATGGCATTGCCGAAAGCATCGTAAAGGGCGAGGTTGATAGCGCCGTCCACGGCAAAGGTAGCTGTACTCCCCTTCATGTCCGACCAGAGCACGGTCAGCCATTGCGCTCCTTTTCGGAAGAGCAGACTGTTCACGCCATCTTGACCGGTGGGACTGCCCACATAGCATTGTCCGGAGAAAAAGAGGGCAAGTCCGTTGAGATAGGCCATGGTCTCCTGCACGGCGACATCGTCGGCGATGAGGGCAGCATTGACGCCGATTTGGCTGGCAGCAGCGGCGCGATATTGGAAAAATCGGGGAAGCAGCGTGGCAGCCTGTTCGTTGCTGCGCGGGAACCACGACGGACAGGATACGTGAATCTGCTGGCTTTCCTGCCCATATTGAGCGGCTATATAGCGGATGCGCTGCACTTCTTCGGGTCTGGGCCAGGTGTCCGATACGAGCGACACATGGCGCGCGGGCATGCGTGAGGTGTCGCCGAGAAGCTTCGAAAAGGTATTGGCATCTTTCACGACCAAGGCCATGCTTGCGGGGCAGACGGTGGTGCGGAAATTTTCCATGAGTCCGCAGCATTCGCTCTCGATGCTTTCACATCCACACTCGAAGCGCAGTATATGGTCACAGCGCGCCGAGGCAAAATCTTTGAGATAGGCGGGCACGGCACGCAACTCGTCGGGGCTCAGTGAAATCATGAAGTGCAGTCCCAGCCGCACCGCTTCATCGGTCAGGCTTTCCAAGGAGGTGTTGCCTGCCGCGAAATGGAGCGTGTC
>JAAYJI010000284.1 GCA_012523015.1 Candidatus Hydrogenedentota bacterium | reverse complement strand
TGCTAACACCATGTCCGATGGTGGTCTCATCGACAACAGCCGAAATTATGCCGTCGCAGAAGGTGAAGCGCTGATGGAGATGAAAAGGGTATGGGACATCAGCAGCTACTATGACGGCGAGTATGACTGGCGCAACGGTATCCAGCTCAACGACGCGCAAACCGGCGAGGTCAATAATCTAAGCGGGGATATTAACACGTATTATGCCGAGAATTACAGCCAGTTCCTTGTGGGAGATAAACCTCTCAGCGAATGGGACACTTTTATTCAAAACATGATGGATATGGGTCTTGCTCAGATTTATGAGGTTTATGACGAGGCCTATCAAACCTATCTGAGCGCTTAATTTCCGCTTATTCTTCATTTACCCGAATTATCCGCAGCGGATACCAAATTTGCCCGTCGTAGACCGGTACTGCAGCAATGGTTCGTTTTCGCGCAATTTATCGAAGATAGAGCCGGAAACAAGATTGGAGGATGTTTATGAATTGGCATGAATACGTAGCCGAAACCGGTACACTGCCGCTCTGGCCGTACGAGATTAACTACGGCAGGGAAAACATAATCGAAACGGATGTCCTAGTGGTGGGCGGCGGCGTTGCAGGCTGCCGTGCGGCGATATCCGCCTTGCAGCACGGCGCCACCGTGGCAGTTGCGGACCGAGGCTTTACCAAGCACAGTGGTCAGGGCGGCGTAGGCGTCGACCACTGGCACGGAGCAGTCAGAAACCCCTGCAGCAAAATCACCCCCGAAATGTATTCCGAAAAAGCCATGGAGTTAGCCGGCGGATATACTAATGGCCTTGCCCGTTACATCATCGGCATGGAAGGCTGGGATACGCTGCTAGAGCTGGAGTCCTGGGGTGTTCAGATTCGCGACGAAGACGACGAGTTCGAGGGCACCATTTGGCGCGACGAGGAGACAAAGCTGCTCTTTGCCTACGATGTGGACAACAAGCATTGTCTTCGCATATACGGAAACAACATAAAGCCTGTGGTAGACCGGGAAATGCGTCGCCTCGGCGCACAGGTATATGAGCGAATCTGCATCACAAGCCTGCTTACCGAGAAAGGTGAAAAGAACGCGCGCGTGATCGGGGCCACCGGGATAAACGACCGTACGGGAGAGTTTTATATCTTTAAGGCAAAGGCTGTAGTCTTAGCGACGGGCGGCGGTGGGCGTCTCGGCGGATTCGCGCCGGAAATAACCGCGAGCAACACTATGTCCGACCTGAACCTGACGAACATGGGACATACGATCGCATGGAACGCCGGGGCGGATCTTGTATGCATGGATGCCGTTGGCGGAGGCGGAGAGTTCGGTTATGCGCCCTATAGTATGGGCAACAGCGATAATACATACCAGGGCGCCCGTGTTGTAGACGCTGACGGAAAAGTGATACCGTATGCTAATACGCGCGGAGAGCTTATTGTGGACGAGCGGCAGATTTTTCAATCCAGCCGACCCGGAGAGAACTATGTTATCGGCTATGGTATCGGTCTGGCGACACCGATGAGCCAGGATTACAATCCGAATGGGCTGGATCCAAGCTTGGGTAAGAAGTTGCGCACCGGCGAACTCAAGCTTCCATTGTATGACGATTTTGCCGGGATGCCCGAAAAATCCAGAAAGATCATATGGAACCTGATGCTTGCGCACGAGGGCAAGTGCCGGGTGCCGATTTTTGAGAATATGCAGAAATGGGGCTTTGATCCTGCGCAGGATATGCTGCAGTATGCAATCACCGCCAATGAACGTATCAATGTAGCATCTTCCTGGGTAGGGCTTGATAATGCTCCGCCAAACTGGCGTTCCATTCACGGCCCCGGCGGTCTGGTCACCGATTGGCGGCTTCAGGCTTCGCTACCCGGCTTGTTTGTGGCCGGTGGAAGCCCTCTGTTCGGTTCCGGATGCCATGGAGAAGCTCATACCACCGGCCGTTACTGCGGAAGGCAGGCGGCGGCGTTTGCGAAGAGGCATGAACAAGTGGAACCAAGCCGCAAACAAATTGAAAGCGAGAAGGAAGAATGCTATGCGCCCGTCATGAATAAAGGCGGAGATATTGGCTGGAAAGAACTCAATTACGCAATTGCCCGCGTGTTTCAGGATTATTGCGGTGAATTCAAGACGGAAGACATCTTGAATCTGGGGATCAAACGGATGCGGGATCTGAGGCAAGCAGAAGGAAAACGCACATACGCGTCAAATCCACACGAGCTGGCCAGACTTGTCGAATGCTTCCGCATGATGGATTTAAGCGAGTGCTGTTTCCATGCTGCGAAAGCCAGAAAATGTTCTTCCCGGCTCATCGGTTTTGGGTTTTTCCGAGCGGATTATCCTGAGGTCGATCCGCCGGAATGGCACAAGCTATTGCCCAGCCGTAAGACGGAGAACGACGTCGAGGTGCGCGCCCTGCCCTGCGATTACCACAAGCAGGCGCCATATTCGGACAGCCTTCGCGAAAACTACACGCGGTACGCGGAGCTTGATTGAGGAAAGGAGAATAGAAATGCAGACGTATTCGTACCCGAGTATGTCCGGACCCTGTAAAGTGTTGGAATTTGATAAGGAAAAATGCAGGGGATGCAACATCTGCGTGAACTCATGTCCACTTGATGTAATGATCCCTAATCCAGTAAAGGGTAAAGAGCCGATTGTGCTGTTCGCGGAGGAATGCTGGTTCTGCGGCGGATGCGTGCAGGAATGCCCGGCAGGCGCGCTGACGTTGGTCATGCCGGCGAAACAGCGGATCAGTACAATCTGGAAACGCAAGAGTACAGGAGAGGAGTTTCGCATGGGTATGCTGAATCCACCCCCGCCAAACGAGGCTCCGCACTTAGGCAACCGTGACTGAGGAGAAAGACATATGGGTACAATAACGCCGAAAGAAAACTATATCAGAATGCTGAAAGGTGAGGTACCGGAGTTTGTACCAAGCTTTTTCAACAGCGCAACCGCCCCGCTGCAGGACGAGATGCTGACACCGCAATC
>JAAYJI010000283.1 GCA_012523015.1 Candidatus Hydrogenedentota bacterium | reverse complement strand
TTCGCGTTTATGGTAAAGGCGCCAAGTTTCGTTTGGTTCCGCTGGGTCGTACGGCGCAAACAAAGCTCCGTCGATGGCTTGAGGAGCGAATGAAATGGGCCGGCCGTGACGGCGCGCTATTTATTGGTCCCACGGGAAAGCGCCTGTCTCGGACCACGGTTTGGCGTTTGGTGAAACGCTATGCCGCCTTGGCGAATATTTCACAAAATGTGACGCCCCACATGCTGCGTCATTCTTTCGCGACCCATCTGCTCGATCATGGCGCTGATTTGCGCGCTGTCCAAGAAATGTTGGGTCACGCTGATATTGGAACTACACAGATTTATACACACGTAAGTACAGAGCGTCTTTCCCAGGCACACAAAGCCTTTCATCCTCGGGGATAAAGGGGAACCAGTAGTGAAGGCGATGTTTTAAATCCCACAAAAGCCTTAGGTCGGAGTTGGAATTTCATGGTAAACGGAGAGCCTATTCTCAAAAGAATGAGCCGTGAGGCGGCTGATACGATGTGCGGCTTTATCCGTGATGCAGGCGGTAATGAGGTGTTTTGCGACGGTACCATGGATGATGCCGGGATATTGGTGGCGATTCGTATTTTGGCGCGTGGTAATGCGAAGGCGGTGCCCGCACTCTTTTCCATGCTGGATACCCGTGAAGTGGTGCTGCACAATCATCCGTCGGGGGATCTCACGCCCAGCGATGCAGATTTGGAATTGGCCACCCTATACAGCGCCCACGGACATGGGGTCTACATTGTCGATAATGAAGTTACCCATTGTTACGTGGTGGTAGAGGCCTTTCTGCCGAAACCGATTATACCCTTGGCCGTTGACGAACTGAAGGACGCTTTCACAGAAACGGGTGCGTTGGCAGAACACTTGGACGGCTTTGAACTGCGGCCGCAACAACTGGCAATGACGGAATGTATCGCCGCCGCCTTCAATAGCGACAGCCTCGCACTGGTGGAAGCGCCCACGGGGGTGGGCAAGACGATGGCCTATCTGCTGCCGGCGGTCTTGTGGTCGCGCCGCAATAAAGAGCGCATTGTTATTTCCACGCGAACCATCAACCTTCAAGAACAGATTATTCATCATGATTTGCCACTGTTGAAAGCCTGCATCAAAGAAGACTTTGAAGCCTGTCTCGTGAAAGGGCGCAGCAATTATCTTTGTTTGCATAAGTTGGCCCGGGCATTTTCAGAAATATCGCTCTTTGAAGATGAACGCACTGCCGAACAGATCCGTGCTATCGCCGCTTGGGCGGAGACCACGGAAGACGGGAGTCAGGCCGACCTTCCGTTTATGGCGTCGCGTTCGGTGTGGGAGAAAGTATGCTGCGAACCTGATGTATGTTTGGGCGCCGCGTGTACCCATTTCCGGGAATGTTTTTTTATGCGGGCGCGCCGTGTCATGGCGACGGCCGATATCTTGGTTGCCAATCATCATTTGGTATTTGCAGACATTGCCGTGAAACGGGAGACCGGCGATTTTAGCGCCACGGCAGTATTGCCTTCCTATAGCCGTCTCATTTTTGATGAGGCCCACAGCATTGAAGACGCGGCCACCGAATACTTTGGTATTTCCGCCACGCGTATCGGTATGCGTAAGACCATGCGAAAACTCTACCGCCGCGATTCGGATCTGGAACGGGGGCTTCTCCCTTTCCTTAAACTAAAACTCATGCGTAATTGCACAACCGTTTCTGTGGAAGATTACAATGACTTTCTTGTTCTTATCGAGGAGCGGCTGCAGCCCATTATCCTTATGACGGAAGACGCGTTGGATCAGGCGTTTCATGTGTTACGCGTGTATACGACCACCCATTGCGGCCGGGTGGGCACCGAAATACAGTGGCGTCTCACCGAGGAAGTGCTGAGTGAGCCGGAGCTGCGCAGCCTTCACGAGGAAGAGATTTTGCCCGCTATAGAGCATGTGGGTGCACTGTTGCATCATGGTCGGCGTCTGGCGGAAAAACTCGAAGAGATTCGACCGGAACCGGGAGAAGAGCTTCCCGTGCTGTTGGAATTAACGGAGCTCAAGGCTTATTTGCGCCAGATTGAAACCATCGCAAAAGCCTTGGAGGAATGCACCAAAGAGGAATTGGAAGATAATACGGTGCGCTGGATTGAGCTGCACAGCCGCGATGAAGATCGAGTACGTATTGCCCGCTGTCCCCTTGAGGTAGGGCAGCCGCTGTCTGAATGGTTGTACAAGAAAATGAGCAGCGTCATCATGACCTCCGCCACCCTTACGGTGCGGCGCAGCTTCGATTATTGTAAATCGCGGATCGGTTTGAATTTGCTCCCGGAAGAGCGCGTGAAGGAGTTGCTGTTGGACTCGCCCTTTGATTATAAAGATCAGACCCTCATGTGTATCCCTACAGACGGCCCGCTTCCCGGTGAGGAGGATTATCTTGAAAATCAGGTGGAGACGATCCGTTCCATATTGCGTATTACACAAGGGCATGCCCTTGTGTTGTTCACCTCTTTCTACGCCATGGACTTTGTCTATGATCGGCTGGAAATCGAATTGGCGGAACGCGGTATTGAGAGCCTCTGTCAAGGTAAAGATTCGCGAACCCGTCTGTTGACGGCCTTTCGTGATAATGCTTCCAGTGTTCTTTTTGCAACCGATAGTTTTTGGGAAGGTGTGGACGTGGCAGGCGAATCGCTGCAATGTGTGGTGCTGACTCGTCTGCCTTTTCGCGTTCCCACCGAGCCCATTCTCGAAGCACGTTCCGAAGCAATCGAGAAGGAAGGGGGCAACGCCTTTATGAATTTTCAAGTGCCCCAAGCGGTTATCAAACTGCGCCAAGGTTTCGGCCGGCTCATACGCCGCAAAACGGATTGGGGCGTTATTGTGGTTCTTGATAAACGCATTGTAACGAAATACTACGGCAGAGCTTTTATGACGTCGCTGCCGCCGCTGCCCGTCGTCCGAGGTTCCAACGAAAGCGTGTGGACTGCCTTAGAGACTTTTTTCAAGAAAAAACGGGAAAATTGAATATTCGACAGAGACCAGACGTCTTTATGACAGATCAGTTGCTTTCGGTGAATGAATCGGCATTCCCCGTTGTTTGTAGCGTTGAGGAATTAGCAAAAGCGCATGCAACAGCATGCTTGGCTGTTTAGGTTGCCTTAGGCATAGAAAGGAAATGACATGAAACGAAATGCCACGACAAGACTATGCTCGGGAGTTTTCCCGGTGGTGCTTATGATTCTTGCCGCCGCCTTATTCGGCGCCGTGTCGGTTCATGGACAATATCAAGATGAAGTGGGTTTGCAGGTCTTAACGCGCGGTCCTATGCATGAGGCCTTCGCGCAAGTGGCCATGTCCGGCCCCGCCGCCGGTATCATTGTGTCGCGCGCGCCCTACGGCCCTGTCGAAGAGATTCCGCCGGAAATTCGTCCTGAAGGTCCGGATGTGGCGTGGATCCCCGGCTACTGGGCTTGGGACGAAGACCGCGGCGATTTCATTTGGATCAGCGGCGTGTGGCGTGTGATCCCGCCCGGCCGTGAATGGGTTCCCGGCTACTGGGCACCGGCAGGAACCGGAATGCAGTGGATTTCCGGTTTTTGGCGTGAAATCAATGTGGTGCAGATGACCTATCTGCCGCCGCCGCCCGAACCCCTTGAATTGGGTCCCAGCTCGCCTATGCCCGGCCCCGATAGGATCTGGTCGCCGGGATGCTGGGTTTGGCAGGACAGCCGCTATTTTTGGCGGCCCGGCTATTGGGTCGTGCAGCGCCCCGATTGGGTGTGGGTCCCGCCTCATTACAGCTGGACACCCCGCGGAAGCATCTATGTTCCGGGCTATTGGGATTATGACATCAGCTATCGCGGCGTCATGTTTGCCCCGGTCTACTACCAACGACCCTTGTTCAGGACGGTTGGCTATGTGTACCGGCCGAGCATCGTCATTAATCTGGACATTGTGACGGCGCACATCTTCATTCAGCCGCGGACACGGCATTATTACTTCGGTGATTATTATGATTACCGCTATGAAGACCGGGGCTTTTTCCCCTGGTATTCAAATCGGCTTCCCCAATACGGGCCCGATCCCATGTACGCCCATTTCCGCATGAGACAATTGAAACAGAATCCCAACTGGGACAACCTCATCAGGAACCGCTATAGAAATTATCGTGAAAATGAATTGCTGCGGCCGCCGCATACACTCGCCTTGCAATCGCAGCGAAGCGCCAAAGCAGATGCGCCCCTAGATATAAGTATCGGACAACGCTTCACCGAAGCCGTTAAAAACACAAACCAATCGCTCCGTTTTTCCGCTATGAACAGAGATGAACGGAATCGGATTACAGGACTTGGACAACGCGTACGCCAGTTGCAAGAGGAGCGTGTGCAGAAAGAAGCGGCGCCGGTTCAGTCGGGAACACGAAAGAATCCTATCGAAACGGCGAAACCGGTTCGTACGGAATTGTCGACGTCGCCCATAGCAGCCCGTGCCGGTGACGGACAACGCAGCGTGCGCACACCGCCGCCCGTGCCGGATGCGCCTCAACCCAAGATGCCTTCCACGCCGACGCGCAGCGAAGTGCAGCGGGAACGAGCCGGAATAACGCCTAGCACGCCGACGCCCACCCAACAGCGTACCACCACGACGCCGGAATGGTCCGCCCGGGATGAAGGGGCTGCCAGAACGCCTGCAGCCCGCGCGCCTGAAGCGACGCGCACGACACCTGCGGCAACACCTGCGGTCCGCGCGCCTGAAGCGACGCGTACGACACCTGCGGCAACACCTGCGGTCCGCGCGCCTGAAGCGACGCGTACGACACCTGCGGCAACACCTGCGGTCCGCGCGCCTGAAGCGACGCGTACGACACCTGCGGCAACGCCTGCGGCCCGCGCGCCTGCAGCGACGCGTACGACACCGGCGGCAACGCCTGCGGCCCGTGCGCCTGAAGCGACGCGTACGACGCCGGCGGCAACACCTGCGGCCCGTGCGCCTGCAGCATCGCCTGCCACTCCTACGCCCAATGTGCCCAAGACAGCACCGGCGCGGAATGTGCCCACAACGCGCGCACCTGCGGCAACGCCCCGTGCGACGCCGAGCCCTGCGCCTGCCGCGCCTGCAACGCGCGCTCCTGCGGCTGTACGGTCGACACCGAGTCCTGCGCCTGCCGCGCCTGCAACGCGCGCTCCTGCGGCTGTACGGTCGACACCGAGTCCTGCGCAGAGTGCGCCCAAAGCTGCTGCGCCCACAACTTCCGGTCGAAGCAGCGGTGTCACGCCCACGCCTCGGGCAGGAACGGGAACGCCTAGCGTGCGAAGCACACAAGGAAGCACCGGGGCGCGACAACCGGCAACCCGCGCACGCTGATAGAAATACTGTTGATAGAATCGTGAACAGGATGAACGGAAAGCCTTCATCCTGTTCTTTTTTATTTGTTCTTGGTGATGCTGTAGTCGCCGGTCTCAAAATCAACGGTTACGACTGTGCCGTTGGCATAGGTCGTACGCTGCCGTCGGTACGTGTCGTCGAGGAATTCATGGTTTAGCATTTCAGCGAAGGCGCATTCACCTGCCAAAGCTGCCGCCTCAAGGGCTTGCGTGATTAGTTCATCCTCCGTGCCCGAAAGGTAGGGGAGTCCGGCGTTCAATAAGCAATGGAGCCGTCCGGAATCGGCCGTGGGCGTTCCCCATCCGCCGTTTTCACTCATATCCCACGGCAGCAAAATGGAGTCGTGATAAACCAGGTTAAAAAGAGGAATTGGGATACCTGTGGCATCACCGCCGCCGATGTTCGGGTAGGTTGCATAGGGCCCGTGATGGACGAGATCCAAGGCAGGGGTCAAAAAATCGACGGGCTCTTCCGAACTCACCACATAGCCGCGGGCACGGAGCAAGTCAAAGCATTGGCGCCGATAACGAGCGCATTCACTGCGCGTCATGGGATAGAGAGGTTCAGCGCTTTCTTCTGGCGGTACTATAGAGAAAACATCCAGATACGCCCCCTTCACATTGACGCCGTTGGCAGCAAATAAATCATGATTCCTGCGCACATATTCGGGAGCGAAACGGGCGCTGAGAATACTTTGCGGTCCGCCGCACCAAACACTGTGCGTGTCTCGGCTGCCGTTCCGACTCAACACGGACAGCCGTTCATCATAAGAGGCGGCATTGAGATAAAAATCACGGTATTGGTCATGGACGGCGAAGAGATAATTCATTTGTGCGCAGCTGTCTGCAAAACGTCGCAGACCTTCCCAACCTCCTTGAATTTCGCCCACAGGCAGTACATCAGGATGACCGCTGTCATAACCGTAAAAGCCCCAGCCGTCGAGGTGTACATAGGCTGCGCCCACTCCTTTGTCACTAAAGCTGTGCAGTCGTTCGATGAGTTGATCGAAGGTCTGGAGGTTGTGGTTGTTCTCAATCTTGTCTTTCTTATAGAGCGCGGCCTCTTTGACAAAGTGATAGAGGGCGCCCAGATGAATGACGGGTTTACCAATGACTTGATCCAGAGCAGGCGTGCGGCACAGCTTTTCTCGGAGCGATACAAATTCGCCCTTTTCTTGCATGAAACGGCGATATCGTTTTGCCATTTTTACATAACTTGTGTCATCGTCGAATACATAACGGATTGTTCGTTGATAGTCCAGTTTCCCAAGGCTGCTGTACCAGCGCGGCGCTGCGAGGGTGGGCCCGCCACTACGATGTTTGTAGTAGCCGCCGCCGTCAATAGGGGTCTCCAAAATAACTTGTACTCCCGCTGATTTTTGCAGGTGTCCCCACCAAGCCATGTAGAAAGAGCGGGAATTGCACAAGTCCGCGGCGCTGATGGTTTGCTCCCAATTTCCCGGCAGCAGCATACCCTGCATTCGAGGGATCACGGACAGCGTATCGGGTGATTTGTCGAGCACGATCGTCTTGGGCCAATTCACAAACTGCAGGGAAGCAGTGGGCTCTTGCGCCGTTATGTCCATGACGAGTTCACTATCCATGATGCGAAACACGCAGGATAGAGAGAAATCGGGCAGCGCCTCGAAGGCGCTGAAGGTGATTGCCATGCCAATGCTGCAGCCGGTGTTGAAGGCTTCTGCTGTGATGGTCTTCGCCTGTGAGAGCGCCGCACTCAATTCGTCAAATTCGAGATCCTGATCATCGGAGGGCTGGAATTGCCAGCGTTGTCCCCGCGTGTTTACGGTCAAGGCCAAGTTGTCACGTGCGAGGGTCACCGTGAGCGTGTCGTTTTTAATGCGCCAAAATTCGGCATGTTCTTGAAAGCTTCCTTGTGCGATTTCCGGACGATGTTTGGAATGTTGCCACAACCATTGGCGGACTTCATCGATGGCGTCATAACAGGCATTGAAGGCTTCTTCATCGTTGATCTCGCTTGCAAGGGCTTCTTCCAAGGCTGTTAGGCGCGCTTCTTTTTCTGTCTGCAGCGCATCCTCTACCGTGATGGCGGCAAGCCGCTCCACATGAAAACGGAGGGTGTCTACACGAGCGGCTAGGTTATCGGTCAGTTGGGAAAAGAGCATACAGAGGGTGAGCATAGCAGTCATAACGGAATCTCCCATCAAGGTGTGTCCCTTCCTTGGAAGAAAGGGAACGAAGTTGGAGCGGTAACAGCACAGTGTTCTTAGCGGTGCCGTCCCCTTGTGCTCCACAACACGATTTTAACGCTTCTACGACAGAATACGCTCTTATCCCGTTTCAGATCAACTAGAAGCGTTTTTGATACTGGTGGCAATAGGGCCGTTTTCCCGTTTTGTTGTAGTACTGCCGGTGGTAGTCTTCGGCTTGCCAGAAGATTGGCGCTTTCTCAACGGTGGTGACCACTTCGAAGCCTTTACCTTTCAGTTCTTCGATGAGGCGCAGCAGGATGTCCCGTTCTTGGTCTGTGTCATAAAAGGCGACGGAGCGGTATTGACTGCCAACGTCGGGACCTTGACGATCTTTTTGCGTGGGATCATGGATTTCGAAGAAATGTTTGGCGAGGGTTTCGAAGCTGGTCTTTTGCGGATCATAAAAGACGGCCACCGCTTCGGCATGACCCGTATTGCCGCTGCACACCTGTTCATAGGTGGGCTTGTCCACCTGTCCCCCTGCATATCCCACTTGGGTGGCGAGGACACCCGGTTCATTTTGAAAGAGATATTCGACGCCCCAGAAACAACCGCCTGCAAAGAGGGCGCGATGTTTGTAATCGGGCTCCGAGTCTGTCGCGCCTTCGCTAAAGGTTAAGGACAGGGAGTTGACGCAGTGCCGGGTATTTTTTGGGGTGAAGCCTTCGCCAAAGAAAACATGACCAAGGTGCCCGCCACAGCGGGCGCAGACAATTTCCGTGCGCCGTCCGTCTGCATCGGGCACTTGTTTGACGGCGCCCTTTATCTGGTCGTCGAAGCTGGGCCACCCGCATCCGGCATCAAATTTAGTGTCTGCCCGGTATAGGGGGGCGTTGCAGCGTCGGCAGTGATAGACGCCCTTTTCCCAGTGGTTCAGATATTTTCCGGTGAAGGGCCGTTCCGTCGCTTTATGCACGATGACCGCTTCTTCTTCGGGGGATAGGGCAGGGGTATTTTCATCGAAAGCGCCGTATAAGGCGGCCATAAACGCATAAGAGAGTATTAAAGTCATGACG
Source organism: Candidatus Hydrogenedentota bacterium (assembly GCA_012523015.1). Classification (NCBI taxonomy): domain Bacteria; kingdom Pseudomonadati; phylum Candidatus Hydrogenedentota; species Candidatus Hydrogenedentota bacterium. The sequence continues at coordinate 9,457 of JAAYJI010000283.1, read as the reverse complement.
GGGCTCCTTTTTAAGAGGATAACCGGAAAAATGAAGCGCCTATTCCTTAAAAAGGCGGTTGTGTTTTCAAAAAGAATCGTGTGTGTGTATGCCTTGTTTCGAGGTGCGGCTCGGGCGCCCCGTTTGTCTAAAATTCAAAAATTTGTTATGATACGCTTGTCGGTTCGCTGTACGAGTTTCTATCAGCGCTAAGAGGGAATCCGGTTAAATGCTGGAGCTGTCCCGCAGCGGTAAACAGGAACGAAGGGCGCATCCTACGCACTGGCCGCAGTCAGTTTGCGGCTGGGAAGCGGCGCCCCCAGATGGTCCAAGAGACCGTGCCTGTAAGCCCGAAGACCTGCCGACATCGCCTTATTGTTCCGTGCATGGCGGAATTGTTTCACCGTGCCGAACCTGTTGCGACGGACAACAGAAAGGAGTGTTTTTCAATGTCGTGTAATGCTTATTGTCCTTTGGGGTGTCGGATCCCGGGTATTCTTTTCCTTTTCTCTTTTGTTGTTTCTGTTTCGTTTTCAGTTGCTTTTGCAACACCGCCTTGGGCCGACACCCTCCTTTCTTTTAATGCCCTCGATCCCGTTCCCGGATTCAATCAGCCTAAACATGATTTAGGCGCTCCGGTTGGCGGAAGCGTCTACGCGGTGAACAACAGCAAGATACATTCCTTGGGGCGTCCCGGTCCTGCGCCCGGCAGCTATGTGTTGTTGAAATTCACCACGCCTGTTGAGGATCATCCCGACAACATAGACGGTTATGATTTCATCATTTACAGCAACAGCTTTTGGGCGGGCGGCAATCCCTATCGCAAATGGTGTGAGCCCGCCTTGGTCGAAATTAGTGAGGATGTGAACGGCAACGGCATTGCCGATGATCCGTGGTACCTCATTCCGGGCAGCCGCGGTCTGGATCGCAGTGTGCTTCCTTGGGGTATGGCCAATCCGAATCCGCCGCTGGCAGGCAATATTCTCAACCCGAACACAGACGGCACGGAATATGATTGGGGCTATGCCGAGCTGAACCCGACGGTTCAGGAGTATTTGGATAATTATATGCGCCCCGACGATCCTTTCACGGTGGGGCTGACGCCGGGCAGCGGCGGCGGCGATGCCTTCGATATCCGTTGGGCGGTGCCGGTCGATGAAACGGGCGATCCTGCAGGCATCAGCCGATTCCATTTCCTGCGTATTTCAGCTTTTATCAACGCTGTAGATGGCGCGCTGGGCATTGTCTCGCCCGAGATCGGCGGTGTTGCCGCTGTGGCGCGCGACTTAGACACGGACGGCGATGGTATTCTCGATGACTACGAGATCCGCGTGAGCGGGACTGACCCCTTACGTCCGGAAAGTACGGTGCTCGCCCTTGAAATACCTGAGGTCTACGGCGGCAGCCCGGCAGGGACGCTCTTAGGTACCGCTGCCGACAGTGGGGGCAATGCAATCAGCCTCTATTCTTCGGGGCTGCGCACAGGGGCACGACCCTTCAATTGTATCGTGGATATTGAGGATGCCGACGATCCCGCGCCTGAACTTACCCTTGCCGGCTTGGAAAAAAGTGGCGCATGCCGCTTGTTCAGCAGCAGCGAGCCCGATTTCGCCGCCGCACAAGTGCAGCACGCCCGATTCACGATTGCCTATACAGCGGATGAAATCGCAGGGCTTGATGAGGCAGCGCTGCAGCCCTTCCGTTATGACGGCTCCCAATTCACCCAAGCCGCTATAGAGGATATTGTGAGGGATGTGGACGCCAATCTGATCCACTTCCGCAGCCAATACGCCGGCTTGTTTCTTGTGGCGGCGCCGCCGGGCAGCGGCGACGGTTCCACCCATGGCGGAGAAATCCTGCTGAACGCCGCTTTGGAGCGGGGACAGGTGGGCGCACCCGGGACGCTCGTCCCCGTGACGAGCGGCGTCATCTTGGCTTCGGACGACACGGTGGTCCCTGATGGGACGCTCTTCACCGTGTCCACGACACTGGGCACAATCGTCAGCGCGGACATGGACGGGGGCGCGCCGGGCATCCAGATTGCCGCGATGGCGGGTGTGATCCAATTTGAGCTGCGCTGCGAGACGCAGGCGGGCACGGCATGGATCACGGCCATTTCTCAAGATAGTTTGCTCCATGGAAAATTGGCGCTGCCCATTGACCCGGGCGCTGCCACCGGACCTGTGGAAATTTATCCCTTGTACCCCAATCAAAAGGCACCGGGCCCCGCCGCCTTCATCAGCGATCAGATTACAGACGCTTTCGGCAATCCCTTGGCGGCGCATCAGACCCTTACGCTCGTCGTGGAGGGAGGGCAGCTCCTGGGCAGTGACGCCCGCCCCGACTTGCCCGGGTTCCAGTTGCTTCCGATCAACGGCAGCCTCAGCTTTTCCCTTCGCATTGATACGGCCGGCAATGACGACATCGCCCGGCTCTTCCTTGATTTATATGCAGATCCCGAAGCGACGGAGCTGATCGGAAGTGCCGTCTTCCTTTTTGATGTGGTTCCTGTACCCGTCGTGGGCGTGCTGGGCCTCCTTCTCATCATAGTGATGGTGACCGTGTTGGGCGCGAGGCGCTTCCTTGCTCCGTCGAGGCAAGTTCGATGAAAAGGGTTTTGCGCGCAGATCTTCGGTTGCGTTTCGGGTTCACGCTCATTGAACTCTTGGTGGTCATTGCGATCATAGGCATCTTGGCCGCCTTATTGTTGCCTGCCCTGTCCCGTGCCCGTGCCCATGCACGGAACACCCATTGCATCAACAACCTGCGCCAACTCTATCTGGCAAATACCATGTACGCAGCTGAGCATAACGGTCATTATATGCCGGCGGCGGCGGATCTCTATGATTTTATGCTGCCCGGCAGCGACCCCGATAATTTCGGCGGGCGCAAGCGGTGGCATGGCAGCCGGGAAACGCCTAACGCTGCCACGCCCTTTGATTCCCGCTCCGGCGCTATTGCCCAATACATCGCCGATGGGCGGGTAAAAGAATGTCCTTTGTTCAGTGAATATGTGAAGCATGGAGACGCGCCGGATGTCTTTGAAGGAGGCTCCGGCGGCTACGGCTATAACATGGCCTATGTGGGGTCGCAACTGAGCATCAAAAAGGATTTGGTTCAGGCGGTGCGTCAAGGGATGATAGATATTGCCATCGCCAACCCGTCGCAGACCCTGATGTTTGCCGACGCCGCCATGCCCCGGGACGGCTCCATTCTTGAATACAGCTTTATCGAGCCGCCCAAATCCGTGTCTTATGAACATCCCCGCGGCTACCCCGACGCGTCCTATATGTCGCCGACCTTACATTTTCGTCATTTTGGGCGCGTTAACGTGGTTTGGTGTGACGGACATATTTCCAGCGAGGCCTGGGAATGGTCGCCGGAAACCAATGTATACGGTGAGCGGAACCGCCGTTGGAGCGTGGGCTGGTTCGGTCCGCAGAACAATTTTTTCTTTGATAACGCGCCTAAAAAAGATTATACTCAACTTTTGGCCGCCCGAGATTAAGCAGTTTCACGGTGTTGAGGATTGTTTTTGCAGGCGGGTTCAAGGGGCGTTGTCGGACGCCCCGGCGGCGAAGCAGCTCGTCGCCCCTCGTTTTGGGTTGGATGTACTCCATAGTTCAGGGAGAGCTTATCACAGTGAAACGCATTTTTGGGCTGTCTGTTACCCTTATCCTCCTTTTATTTTCGTCGCAGCTTTTCGCGGCGCACAGTGCCTTGTACCCCGAAGATTGGGATCCCTTGCTCAGCGATGGACAGGGCCGTTTCCTCCATGATTTTTCCTATGCAGGCTATCATTACGGCGCGCCCGATTTGCCCGATACGGATGGACTGCCTGTTTTTGATGTGGCGGCGGATTACGGTGCCGACCCCACCGGCAACGCTGACGGGAGCGCATCGATACAGCAAGCCATTAACGATGCTCAGGCAGCGGGCGGCGGTATCGTCTTTTTCCCGGCGGGGCAGTACCGTTGCGACAGCCCCTTAATCATCAGCGCCTCCAGGATCGTGCTGCGCGGCGCAGGCTCGGATGCGTCCTTCCTCTTTTTCACGTCGACGCCCCTATCCAATGGCAAATCCCATATACTCTTCCAAGGCGCTGTGGGTACAGGGGCGGACAAGCCCTTGTCGGAAGATGCGGAAAATCGATCCTTCACCCTGAGTGTAGACGATGCTGACGGGCTGAACGTTGGCGATGACGTGGTCATTGGCTGGGAAATCACCGATGACTTTATTGAAGAACACGGAATGACCGGTACTTGGGTCGCTTTCAACGGTTCGTGGGTCCCCGTTTTTCGTCGAACGATTACAGCCATAGATCTCGCTGCTTCACCCAAACGGATCACCGTGGATGTGCCGCTTCGTTATCCTGTTCGTGTGCGCGACCGGGGGAGCGTGCGCAAAGAAACGGGTTACCTGGAAGAATGTGTGGTGGAAGATTTGGCGTTTTCCAATGCCGTGGAGGTGGAACAGGCTTGGTCGAGAAACCAGACCCGCGTTCTGGAGATGCAAGGGGTAAAGCACAGTTATCTGCGCCGTGTCGCCAGCTTTGAATCGCCTTTCTATCCTGAGCTGCAAGGCAAGCATTTGCAAAGCTGCGGCTTCAAATTTCTCTCGTCGAAGGCGGTGACCGTGGAGGCGTGTGTCCTGGAGAATGCCCAAAACCGAGGCGACGGCGGCAACGGCTATCTCTTTGAAGTTTCGCAAAGCGGTGAAATCCTCTTTCGCGATTGTATCGCACGCAATGGCCGGCACAACTTCATTCAGAATTGGGGTTTCGGCACCTCCGGCGTTGTTTGGCTCCGCTGTGAAAGTTCCGGCAGCGCCGTCGTCAACCGTATGGGCGGATTGGAGATTGCCACCCGTGCCTACAGCGAATACCACCATTCCCTGTCCATGGCGTGTCTTGTCGACTCCTGTCTTTTTCACGACGGCTGGAGCACGGGCAACCGACGGGACTGGAGCACCGGCGCCGGGCACACTGCCACCGAAACGGTGTTGTGGAATACGCGCGGAGACGGTATGGGACGGATCTTGTCCTTTAATTACGGGCAGGGCTATGTGATCGGCACAGACGCTATGGACGTGCACACCACGCAGTCTGTTGTGGCGGGTGCCTTAGCCACGGGGACGGAACCCTACGACTATACTGAATTCATTAACGGCGCCGTTTATCTGCGGCCCCAATCCTTGTATGAAAGCCAACGGAGCCGGCGCCTGCATCTACCGGAACTAGACGATGGACCTATACCGACTGCTGCCTTGGCACTGCACTATGGGGGACCGGAAACGGTGTCGGCAGGTAGGGGACAGCCGCTCACGCTGCATGTGGATGTGGAACACGCGGTGGACGCTGTACAGTATCAATGGTACCGTGTAGACAATGCGGAGTCGTGGCAGCCGCTGCCGGGCGGGGATGGTCCTACCTTGGTTTTTGATGGCCTTCGCGAAGAGGATGAAGGTGTTTATTGTTGTATTGTGACCGACGCCTTGGCTCAGGCGCAGTCTCCCTTCATCCATGTTGAGCTGAATGTTGTCGTGCCCTTGCGACCGATTTTGTCCCTAGCCTTGATCGTGGTATTGTGTATACAGGGCTGTCTGTATGCACGACAAGCCGCGGCTAAACAATAATCGGGATCCTTGCGATCCGCATCGGGTTGGAAAGGACTTCCTTCGGGAAGGCGTGTATCATGAAGAAAATGTCTTTGCTGCCGATCCTCGGCTTGACGGTTATGGTTATTTTAGGTCTTGGGGCACATGCCGATGAGCCCGCTTCGAAGGACGACGCCTTGTCGCCCTGTCAGCCGGTGATCCCTTGCCGCGCCCTCACTTCAGGCCCGCAGGCGCACTGGTTCGGCTATTACGATAAGCATCCGTTTGATCCTTCCGATCGCTACGTCCTTTCCATGGAAGTGTCTTTCGAAGGGCGTCCGCCTGAAGCCGAAGATACCCTTGTTTTGGGCATGATCGATGTACAGGAAGACGACCGCTGGATTCCTTTTGCACAGACCACCGCGTGGTGCTGGCAGCAGGGCTGTATGCTGCAGTGGCTGCCCGGCTCGGACACGGAAGTCATTTACAACAGCCGTGAAGACGGCCGCTATATCAGCATCATCCAAAACGTTTTTACCGGAGAAAAACGGAGCTTGCCCAAGCCTGTCTATACGGTCAGCCCTGACGGTAAACAGGCGCTTGGCCTCAATTTCGCACGGGTCGGCAACACCCGCCCCGGCTACGGCTATGTGGGCATCGAGGATCCCGGCGCGGATCACTTGTATCCCGATAATGACGGTATCTATGTGCTGGATCTGGAAACGGGCGCGTCGAAAACGATCTTCACACTGGCGCAAATCGCGGAAGCTTACGGCAACGACACGACCGACGGCGGCAAGCATTGGTTCAATCATTTACTGTACAACCCCGACGGTTCGCGCTTCATCTTTTTGCATCGCTGGCATCGCGCCGATGGGAAAGGGCGTTTCACCCAAGGATTCACGGCTGCGCCCGACGGCAGCGATCTCTTTTGCTTCAACGATAACGGTATGGTATCTCATTTCATTTGGCGCGACCCCGGCCATTTGCTCGCGTGGTCACGGGAACCCGAGTCCCGCGATAAATATCATTTATACACGGATAAGCGCGACACCGTGGAGGTCATCGGCGCCGATGTACTAACGGCGGACGGACACTGCACCTACTCCCCTTGCGGCAAGTGGATGCTCACCGATACCTATCCCGATAAGCAGCACATGCAGACCTTGCTCCTGTATCGGGTGGAAGATGGGAAGCGCATCGATCTGGGCAAGTTTTATCAGGAACAACCCAAAGATATTCAGCTCCGTTGCGATTTGCATCCGCGATGGAGCCGCGGCGGCACCCAAATTTGTATCGACTCGCGGTGCATGGGACAGCGCCAGGTTTACTTGCTCGATGCGTCGGCGATACTCAAAGCTGAAGCCTCGTCTGATGCTGACTCCTAAAGCTGCCGTGCAGGCAGGGGCGCTTTATTGCGGACTCAACACATAGGTGACCTGAACGCGGGCGCGACAGTTCATCTGGATGGCGTCGCCATATTGCGCGGCAGGCTGCTGCTCCCAAGTCAGTTCGACTACCTCCACATTATCGATGGCGTAGATGGCGCTTTTGACGGCTACCGCCACGGCTTCGGCGGGCAGAAAAGCGTTTTCCGCGGCACGGGTGAGCACCACCGCTTCCACACTGTCCTTATCGGCCGGGTAGAAGGTGGGACTGGATACGGTGGCTTTCACGGAGCTTGCCAAGGCTGCCACCTTGTCACATAACGCGGCGAATTGGATGGGCCCCGTTTTGGGCGTATTGAAGGCGGCCATGCTGAAGCGAACCATAATCGTGCCTCGGCACTGATGCTCTTCAATGGAGGTGATCACGGGCGGCGACGTACGCAATTCCGAGGGCTGCATCTCGCTGCCGCGGATCACTTGAGGCGCAGCGCCGAGGTAGGTCTCACATTGGGTCACCGACTCTTCCAGGGTCTCAGCCGTGAAATGGCGCACAAAAAAGAATTCCACTTGACCGATGGGCGCGAGGGATTCCGCCTCACCGATGTTGATGATGGTCGGCGGATTGTCGGCGCCGTAGAGGAGCGAAGGCGCGCCGCAGAAGAGCGCCAAAACTAAGGCTGCGGAAAAGACAAGGAGGTCGCTGCGTCTGTTCATCATAAGGAGGCTCCATCGCTTTTTAAGGTACAGGCAAAGAGTTCTTTGAGTTCGTCCGGGTCTGCACGTCGGCCATATTCGCAAAGCTGAAATACTTCTGCATAACGGGTTGTCTCTGCCGCGGCACCGCACCAGTCACGGAGGCAGTCCTTGTAGTGAAGGAGCGGTTCTTGCAGCTCAGGCGAGAAGAAGGCTTCGAGCCATTGCCTGCGCGCCTTAGGATCCGTGGCAGGCGGCACCTGATCTGCCACTCCGGCGAGCCAAGGAAGCCATTCATAAAACTGGGAATCCATGGCATCGAGCAAGCGCCATTTCAAATCCATGACGGGATCTGTGGGGATCGCAACGTCGGCGGCGAAAGGGCTCGGATTCGTGAAGGGATCGTAGAGATACATGAAGATGGGATTCTTGCGCAGTGCCGGCGTGTCTGGACAAAAGTGGGGTACCGTCACCATGAACGCCGCATCCTGCACCAGCTGCGCCGCATAGCGGTGGTCGGGATGATAATCGTTGCAGCGATGGGTGAAGACCAGATCCGCTTTGTGGGCGCGGATCAGGCGCACCACCTCTTTGCGCAGGGCAAGGGTCACTTCCAGTTCGCCGTCGTGGTTGTCGAGGACGAGGGAACGATAACCGCCGATCGCCGCTGCACGCTGCGCTTCTTCATAACGTCGTATCGCCAGTGCGCCGCCGCCCATCTCGTGATGCCCCACGTCGCCATTGGTCAAGGATACTGCGAGCACGTCGTGACCTGCACGGGCAAAGAGCGACATGACACCGCCGGCGAAAACCTCAGGATCGTCGGGATGCGCCCCTATACAGATGAGCTTCACAGTATTGTTTATTCCTCCACAAAGTAAATACGCACGGGGTTGCTCATCAAGCTGACCTGGTCGGGAGAATCGGCATGACGGGGATCGAGCAAGGTCTCGACGGTTCCCGGCGGCATGAGGTAGGCTTCGGCTTTCGCAAAAGCGAGCAGCGTTTCAGGGATCGTCTCTAGTCCTTGCAATATATCTTGGGTGAAGGTGTAGGTCGGCCCCGCATTGCCTTCCGCATCAGGTATGCCGCGAGCGTTCGTGCCTAAGATGCAGGCGTATTCGTCGCCCACCGATTCATTATCTTCTCGGTATGCGTGGGCGCGGACGACGACGGGTGTATTCGGGAAGTCTCGTTTCGAAGTCAGTTCAAAGTGGAGGGGCAGCTCTTTGGGAAAGGGCGCTTTCACGATGATAGTCGCAAGCGACAGATTGCCGCGCATAGTCTCCACGTATTCCGCCGTGCAGGACGACGAATCGGCGTTGGGCGAGAGGGTAGCGCGCAAAAAGACGCCGCTGTCCACGTCGCCCAAATCAACTGGTGGTTCTGCCGGTACAGGGGCGGCGACTTCCGGCGGCACGGCCGGCGCGGCAGCGGCGGCGGCGGCGGGCGCATCGGCTTTATCCCCTTGCGGAGACGGAGCCTCAGCGGCCTCGGGCGCTGCGGCGGCGGGCGCTGCAGCATCCTGCACGGGTGCCGGTTGTGAACAGGCGCAAAGCAGCGCAAGACAAAGGACGGGCAGGGTCAATTTCCAGCTCATAATGTATCTCCAGAAATAAAGATCGCTAATTCCAAAGGGTATGGTTGATTTTATCACGCTATTACAAAGAAACCAAAACATAGGGGGACACCGCGTGAGAAAGGGGATTTGCCGCCCGCTGAAGATGGACACGATGGACGGGATGGACACGATGGACACGATGGACGGGATGGACGGGATGGACGGGATGGACGGGATGGAC